>JBDTMO010000059.1:0-14092 GCA_039934235.1 bacterium
GTCGCTGGTGCTGCTGGCGGCAAGCGGAATGGCGGACAGCGTGAGCGTCGTCATTCGATCCACGCTGCTGCAACTCCTCACACCGGCCGAGATGCTGGGGCGTGTCTCGGCGGTGAATTCGGTGTTTATTGGGTCGTCGAACGAGCTTGGCGCGTTCGAGAGTGGCGTAGCGGCGCGGTTGTTTGGTACGGTGCCCGCTGTGGTGGCGGGCGGCGTTGCGGCGCTCGTGGTGGTCGGGCTGACGGCGCGGTTGGTTCCGGCGCTCAAAAAGCTCGGGAGGATTGCCTGATATTGTGACGAGCAATGAAGTGTGATGTCATCCCGCACGGACGCGGAATGGGAGTGATGTCATCCCGCACGAGCGAAGCTCGTGTCGGGATCAACTATCGTGGGTTTGGGGCCGGCCCTCGCGCTGGAGCGGCAGATCCCGACGCTCGCTGCGCTCACGCGGGATGACAATGGTTTGCTGCGCCAAATGTGTACCCAACGCATAATTTGGTGCGCAAAGTTGCAAATTTCCCGGCATTTCGAGTAATTTTGTAGCCTATTCCTGCATTTCTGGCTCTCTCTAGCCTTCGCCGAGTTTTATGACTGCTCCGCTTATCCCTTCGCGTCAGAGCACTATTCGCGACCTCATCGCACGCCCTCGCCTCGCCGTGTCCTCGAACAATGGCGACGGTGGTCCGGTGCCTACCTCAGCGTATTTCGGCATCAACACCTTTGGCGCGCGACAGATGCGCGACAAGCTGCCCAAGGAAGTCTTCGCGAAGCTGGCGGCGTCGATCCGTCATGGAAAGAAGCTCGACATCGACGTTGCGCCCACCGTCGCGCAGGTGATCAAGGAGTGGGCAATGAGCCGAGGCGTGACGCACTTCACGCACTGGTTCCAGCCGCAGACTGGGCTGACCGCCGAAAAGCATGATGCCTTCCTGACGTTCGACGACAATCGTCAACCAATGGAAGCGTTTACCGGCGCGCAGCTCATTCAGAGCGAGCCGGATGCGTCGAGCTTCCCGAGCGGCGGATTGCGCGCCACGTGGGAAGCGCGCGGCTACACGGCGTGGAATCCGGCGAGCCCGGTGTTCATCGTCGAGAGTGGCAACACGCGTACGCTGTGCATTCCGTCCGTGTTCATCGGATACAATGGCGAAGCGCTCGACGAAATGACGCCGCTGCTCCGCAGCTCGGATGTCCTCTCGCAACGGGCGATTGCGTTGCTCGAATTGCTCGGCGACAAGGGCGTCCAACGTGTCTACACGACACTCGGCGCCGAGCAGGAGTATTTCCTGATCGACCGGAATCATTTTGCGCTGCGTCCGGACCTCGTGATGGCCGGTCGTTCGCTCGTTGGTGCGCCACCACCGCGCGGTCAGCAGCTCGAGGATCACTACTTCGGCGGCATTCCGGAGCGCATCCAGGCGTGCATCTCGGAAGTCGAGCATGAGCTGTACAAGCTCGGTGTGCCCATCATGACCAGGCACAACGAAGTTGCGCCGTGCCAGTTCGAGATGGCGCCGCTGTTCGAGGAGACGGACATCGCCGTCGACCACAACCAGATGGTCATGGCGCTGCTGCGCAAGGTTGCGCTGCGTCATGGGCTGCAGGCGATTTTACACGAGAAGCCGTTTGCCGGTATCAACGGCTCTGGCAAGCATTGCAACTGGTCGCTCTCGATTGCCGCGGAGCATGGGGATCTTGATGGGACGAACTTGCTGAAGCCCGGCAAGACGCCGCATCAGAACCTGCGCTTCCTCGTGTTCCTTGCTGCCATCCTGAAGGGCGTGCATCGTCATGCCGGGCTTCTCAGGGCTGGCATCGCGTCGAGCGGAAATGAGCATCGCCTTGGCGCGAACGAAGCGCCTCCGGCAATCATTTCCATCTTCATGGGTTCCATGCTCACGCGCGTGATCGAGGCAATTGCCGCGGGCAAGACATCGGCGAACGCGTCCCAGGCGATGATCAAGCTTGGTGTCGCTCGCTTGCCGGAGATCGAGAAGGACAACACCGACCGGAATCGGACGTCGCCATTCGCGTTTACCGGCAACAAGTTCGAATTCCGCGCGGTGGGTTCGTCGGCGTCCATCGCTTTCCCGATCGTGCTCTTGAACGCAGCTGTCGCAGAAGCACTCGGTGAGATCACCGAGCAGATCGCCGCGAACATGAAGCGTGGGAAGTCGGTTGATGACGTGGTGCTCGGTGTCGTGCGCGAAGCCTTCAAGGAGACGTCGGCCATTCGCTTCGAGGGCAACAACTACTCGGACGAGTGGGTCAAGGAAGCCGAGAAGCGCGGCCTGCCAAATTTGCGCCGTTCGCCGGAGGCGTTGGATCAGCTGCTCACGCGCCAGTCACGCACGCTGCTCACCAAGCTCGGCATCTTTACAAAGGCGGAGTTGGAGTCACGCTTCCACGTGCGTCTCGAGCGCTACATCAAGGACATGCTCATCGAGGCACACACGCTGAAGGAGATCATCGACACGCTCATCCTGCCGGCGTCGTTCAGCTACTCCGGATCGCTTGCAGCGTCAGCGGCGCATGCGGTGTCGGCTGGCATCAAGAGCACACCGCAGATTGCTGCGGCCAACGAGATTGGCGAGATGATCGAGACGTTGCGCGAGCGTCGTGATGCGCTGGATTCCATTATTGGAAAGGCCGAGCATATGCATGACGATGCGGTAAAGCAGGCGAAGTTGCTGACGGGTGCGGTGGCGGACGCGATGGCATCGGCGCGTGAAGCGAGTGATGCGCTGGAGCTCAAGGTGTCGGACGACCTGTGGCCGCTGCCGAAGTATCGGGAGATGCTGTTCCCGGTCTGATCGACGTGTCATCCTGAGCGAGCGTAGCGAGTCGAAGGATCTGCACCTGTTGTTAAGGTGCAGATCCTTTTTCTCGAACGGCCCGAATTACTTCGCCGCCGCGGGGAACGCGGGAAGCTTGCCGACATCTCGTGCATCGTGCTGGATGATCACGGTAGCCTTCAGGTTCGCTGCGATCTTCTTGAAACGATCGAGCGACGCGATTGTTGCCGCGCGATCCGTATTGAATGTTGGCACGCCGTTGCCGTCATAGTTCTCGTGAAAGTGCGAGAGATCGCCGGTGATGAGTACGGGTCCCATCTCGTTCAAGCGCACGAGCAAGCTGTGATGCCCCGGGGTGTGGCCAGGCATGTTGAGCATGATCACCGATCCGTCGCCGAAGACGTCCTTGTCTCCTGCCTGCGGCTCAACCTTGCCGCCGCCTGTGATCCAGTTGGCAAACGGTGCCGGATTCACGGCAGACTTTGGATCCGTGAGCACGTCCCAATCACCCTTGCCGATCAACAACGTCGACTGCGGCAAGGTGCCCACCTGTCCAGTGTGATCACCGTGATAGTGACTGATGGCCACATACTTGACCTGTGCGGGCTTTACCTGTAGCTGAGCCAGCAGATCGACCAGGCTGACCTTTGGCGCCGTCGGTGTTCCATTGGCGGGATTGCCAGTATCCCACACGAGGTAGTCGTCGCCATGTCGTACGAGGTAGCAGCTGAACGTCAGCTGCACCTTGAGACCGTTCAGGGCGTACGTATCGGAAAAGCGGCCGACGTCCGACGGAGGCGCGCCTGTTCCACAGTCGAGACGGGTGAGCGTAACCGCCACCGGCGCCGGCGCCTGTGCTGAGGTCAGAGCCGGAACTGCGAGCGTCCCGGCAATGGCCAACCTGAAAAAAGTGTGCTTCATGATGCTCCGTTTGGGTTGTGACGGTCGAACCGCGCAGCGTCGCTTTTGGTTCCAGCGACGATAAGCAGAGAAGGGCTCTAGCGGCAGCCTGACGCTTGTATGCAAATTGGTACACATGACGCCCACCGACTCCGAAGCCATACCGTACTATCTCCCCACCGGGACCGAGATAGAGACCTTCACCACGTGCTTCACCCAGAAGCTTCCCGTCCTCCTCAAAGGCCCCACGGGCGTTGGAAAGAGCCGCTTCGTGCACCATATGGCGGCCCGACTCAAGCGACCGCTGATCACCGTCGCCTGCCACGACGACTTATCGGCCAGTGACCTCACTGGCCGATATCTCATTCAGGGGAGCGAAACTGTCTGGTCGGATGGGCCACTCACGCGCGCCGCGCGCATCGGGGCCATCTGCTACCTCGACGAGCTTGTCGAAGCGCGACAGGACACCACCGTCGTCATTCACCCACTCACGGATGATCGCCGAGTGTTGCCGCTGGAGAAGACGGGCGAGCTGATTCATGCGGCGCCGGGATTTCTGCTCGTGGCGTCGTACAACCCGGGCTACCAACGCGCCATCAAGGACCTCAAACCGAGCACTCGGCAACGATTCGTGAATATCGAGTTCGAGTTTCCGCCTGCCGCCGCGGAAACGGAAATCGTCATGCACGAAGGTGGAGTGGACCGGCGCATCGCGTCGACGCTGGTGCGGGTGGCCGAGAAGACGCGTCACTTGAGAGATCAGGGATTGCAGGAAGGTCCGGGGACGAGAGTGCTCGTCGCAGCGGCGCGCCTGATTGCTGGCGGTGTGTCACCACGAGATGCCTGCCATGCGGCCATTACGACCGCGCTGACTGATGACGTGGATCTCCTCGCTGCGGTTGACGACGTCATCTCTGCGCTGATCTAACGGTGGCGCGCAAGCCGACGCGGTTCTGGCATCCGGCGCGGCGCCTGCTCACACGCGCGCAGGAGAAAGTGCGAGCAGTCGTTGCGCAGGATGATGGCGTGGCGACCCTGGACGACGTACGTCCGCGATTGCAGCACTATCTCAGGGCGATGTACGGTGAAACGGTGATGATTGAATCACTCGCGCCGCCGAAGCAAGCGGGATGGCCCGCGCGCGTGTTGCGTCAGCTCGCACTCGTGAAGGAGCGCGGGAGGTCTGAGAGTGATGCAGAGCGAATTCGCCTTCCCGCGACACTCCCAGCCCAGCGTACCGATGTGTCGCCGCTCGAGCAGTATCGCGTGATTGCCGTTCAGCACGCAGAGCGCATGCGTCGTGCGAGTGCGTTGCATGCACGCGAGGTGAGTACGGACCTCGAGCGCGATCTCTTTCAGCTTGCGGAGGCGGCGTGCGTCGATGCGCAGATTGCTGAAAGCCAGCCAGGTCTCCGTGCGGCGTTAGACGCCGCGCGTACCGAATCGATGCTGGAGCGTCCCAAGCCGCGATGGCGTACGGACATCGAGCTTCGGGTTGAGGAGATGGTTCGGCGCGCGTGGCCCGGGCAGGATGTCGAGGCTGGTGGCGACGCGGATGTTATCGACGTGCCACTTTCCAATGACGCCGAATCAAACGCGACGTGGGCTCGCCGCACCGCGAATGCGCTCGAAGCGAAGTACGGACGGAAGGCAGCGCGTGCCTATCGGCGCGTGCCGGAGATCACGCTGTGGCAGACGACGATCACCACGCAGCTCCCCGACGAAAAGCAACTTGCCATTGAGACGGAGATGCGCGAGGGCGAAAGCGAATCGGCGCCGGCGTCGCAGAAGTCGTCGTCTCGTTCCGCAATGCCTGGTCCGTCCAACTCGCGTTCCTCGCAGAACAAGCACGGTACCGCGCGCGGGGATGCCGACAGTAAGGATGCGACAGGGCGGTCGGAGTCAGGAGGCGCGGACGATCGTGGGGACGTCGGCGCGTCGAGCGATGATCGTCCGCCAGAGCAGGGTACGGCGAGTACTCCCGAAGTCGATCCGCAACGTGAGTCCAACGAGGAGCGCGCCGGAGCGGTTCCCGCCGATGGTGCTGGCGGAAAAGACGTGCAACAGGGCGTCGGACATTCAGGCGACGCGGTGGACGACGCGATGCTCGCCGACGGCCTCACGTTCCGCTATCCGGAGTGGGACTACTATGTCCAGAATTTCCGTGCATCTGGAACGATCGTGCGAGTCACGCCGCCCTCGCTGGCGTCGTCGGAATGGGCGACGGCCGCGCTGCTGGAGCATGCGCGTGAAGTGCATCATGCGAGGCGACAGTTCGAGCGCCTGCGTTCGCATCGGCTGCGTCTGCGGCGACAGGTGCAGGGCGATGAGCTCGACTTGGAGGCGTGCGTCGAGGCGATGGTCGATCGCCGAATGCACGTCGCTCCGTCCGATCGGTTGTACTCACTGGTACGGCGTGGTCGTCGCGAGCTTGCCATTACGCTGTTGATCGACATCAGTGGTTCGACGGCCAATGCAGTCGCTGGAGATCAGCGTGTCATCGACCTCGAGCGCATTGCTGCCCTCGTGGCGTCCGCGGCGTTCGATGCCCTGGGAGACGACTATTCCATCCTCGCCTTCTCCAGTGCGAGCGCATCGAATGTTCGCGTACACACGCTCAAGGACTTTGGCGAGAGGAATTCGCCGCTCGTACTTCAGCGCATCAGCGCTCTTGCTCCGCACGGCACGACGCGACTGGGTGCCGCTGTGCGTCACGCGACGGCGCAGCTGGCCGGCCATCTTGCGCCGCATCGGCTCTTGCTCATTCTGTCCGATGGAAAGCCGCACGACTACGACTGGTACTTTGTCGATTACGCGATTCAGGACTCGCGCCACGCGGTGTTGAGTGCGCGGTTGCAGGGGATTCATCCTTTCTGCATCACCATCGACGCCGCGGAGGGCGAGACATATCTGTCCGAGATTTTCGGATCGGGGGGATATCGCGTGGTGTCTCGTCCCTCGCAGTTGTCGCAAGCACTTCTATTGGCGGTGCAGCGCATGATCAGCGGCGCTGGCTGATTAAGTTGTGGTCAACCCATTACGCGAGGCCTGTCATGATGTCAGCCATTCCGCGCGTTGCATTTGCGCTCTTGCTCGCGTGCCCCGCGGCTGTTGCGGCGCAGGAGGCCGTGCCGGCCAACGGCACCGCGGTGCTTGAACGCATGCGCGCCACCTATGATGGGAAGTGGTATCACACGCTCACCTTTGCGCAGAAGACCACGGTTTACGGCAAGGATGGCGCGAAGCGCATCCAGTCGTGGCGCGAAAGTCTGCGTCACTCAGCGGCGCACGGCACGCAGCTTCGCATCGATATCGGCGACGCAGCGAATGGAAACGGAGTGCTCTACACGGCTGACTCCTCGTGGCGTTTTCAGGCCGGGAAACTCGGCGCCAAGAATGCGGACGGCAACGCTTTTCTTCCGCTCATCGAGGGCGTGTATGTGCAGCCCGTCGCGAAGACCGTCGCCGAACTCGCGTCCACGCGTGTGGATCTGAGTAGGGTGCGCTCTGGTACCTGGATGAAGCGCCCGGTCTGGATCGTCGGTACCACGTCCGCTGCGGACACGACATCGCCGCAATTCTGGGTGGACGTCGAGCGACAGGTTGTCGTACGGATGATCGTGACGTTCGCGGTCGGCGGCGATGCATATGACGTCCAGCTGGACGACTACGTGAAAGTCGGCAACGGGATGCTCGCCACCAAGATCAGCATGTTCTCGAAGGGGGCGCCGGTGCAGACCGAGGACTATGCGGATTGGCGCGTGGACGTTCCGCTGGCCGATTCAGTCTTCGACATCAACGCGTGGCTGCGCGCGCCGTAGTTCGATCCTTCTTGCGTTGTCCGGGTGACGCTTGGCGCCACGCCGTGCGCTAGCGTCTGACGATGGATCCACGAGCCACGCAGCGCATTCATGATCTCCGGCGTCAGCTTGCGTCGGAGATCGTGCGTTCGTTGGGACCGATGAGCCAGTACTGCATTGCGCCGAGCTTAGGTATTCCGCAGCCGAGAATGTCGGAGCTGAACCGTGGGGTGGTCGATCGGTGCAGTGTGGAGTGGCTCATTCGGCGCATTCATCGCATGGGCGGAACAGTGGAGATCCACGTCACGCTCGGCGACGCTGGTGCTAAATGGCAATCGGATCGGTTTGCCGCACAGCGAGCGGCAGCCAAGGCGCGCGCCGACGGGGCGTGAGTGATGTCGTGCACCTCGATCCACGATCCACGCTACGCCGACAGTATTTACCGTGGCCTCATTCCACTTTTGGAATGAGAGGCCTCTCAGGACGTCTGATATGCGCAGTTTAACAATACTTGCAGGCGCCTCATTCCACTTTTGGAATGAGAGGCCTCTCAGAACGGCTGATATGCGCAGTTTAGCAAACTTACAGGCGCCTCATTCCACTTTTGGAATGAGAGCCTACTCAGACCCCCCCCCGATACTTCGCAACAGCCGCGCTACCCGGATGAAATCACCTTTGCAGCAGCATCCGCGGTTTCCGCGCAATCCGTCATACTCGCCGCTGTCGTCGCTGTCGAGCGGTAGACAGCAGCGCGGCTACAGCGTGTCCGTAAACGCGCTGAACACGTAGTCATGATCGCTGCGATTGAAGTGACACTTGGCGCAAGAACTTATCGCCCCAGTGCGCTCGCGCGTGTCGCCGCGAAACTCGTCATAACCCCAGCCGCCGGTTGCCGCAAAGCGCACGCTGTCCTTCTGCATCACATCCACGACACTGCGCGTACCAACATTCATGGTACCATCCACAGTCGGAAGTCCGATCAGGTCGAACACGATCACGGACCCCTGCGGAAACTTGCCCGCGATATATCCCTTCATCGCCGCATCGTTGGCGTAGATGTGATGCATGCCCGTGACCTCCTTCCCGCCAGTTCGGCTCAAACCGGTGCGCACGTGCACCCAGCGTCGATACCCTTCGGGATACCCGACATCGTGTCCGGTTGGCGCTGCGGCGCGTTGCGGAATAGCAAGCGTCGAGCAGATCGCGAAGAGGCCGAGGAGTGCGCGAGAAGCAATCATGGAGCGTACGCTAGGGACGCCACGCTCGAGCAACAAGCACAGAGTGACCAAACGCCAATGAGCGTGATGAGCCGCGGTCTTGCTAAGGGGCTCGCCCCCGCAGCGGGACGAAGTCTCGCAGCACAAGGTCGCGATAGCTTCGCACACCGGCGACACTCGTGTCGGCAACGAACCGGTCCATCCGCTGCAACAGCTGCGTCGCGTAATACTCGGTCGTCGACTCCGGATGACCCAACCCGCCACCAAAGAAGCTGCGGATGATCACAGCGTTGGTATCGCGCGGCAATCCCCGCACGCTGGACACATACGCACCGAAGCGGCCGTCGCGAATCAGATAGTCCTCGACATTCGACGGATACAGCACGGACACACGTTCCCCTCGCTCACTCAAGTAGCGACCAATCGCAGCCAGCGCGCGCGGCCCGGAAAGATCACCGGTGACCGGGACAATCACGTTGCGGCGATGCATCGACTTGAGGAAGCGAAAATCATTCTCGCTCACGAGGTAGCCGCGCTGCCGGCCGCTCGCATCATGCTCGAGGATGAGCTGCCGAAGGGTTGGGTAGTAGTCTCGCGCCGCCCGCCCGGTGCTCGTGAATTGCAGCGACAAACCATCGCGGATGAACTCATCGTGGAAGCGCGCAATGGTCGCGAGATCCTGTGTCGAGAGAGCAATGCCACTACGCTGTGCCTCGTCGCGCACGATCGTTTTCGCGTACGCGATACTTGTCGGCGTTGCCGCAGCTGAATCGATCCACGCAACCAACGCCCTGATTGGCCGCTCGGAATACGTCCCGACATCCCTCGGCACCGGACGGCCCGTCCACAGCGCGAGATACTCTGCGCGATTCGCCGCCCGGGCAAAAAGCGCCTTGAACAACAGGTGCTCGAGCATGTTGTCACGCCGAATATCGACGACGAACGCAATCCGCGGCCGCACTCGTGCGATGTACGTGTAGTTCTGGTCCGGCCCCACACCGATGTACGCACCGCCGCGAACGCCTAACCGATCCATCGCGCCGAGTACTTGTTGATACCCGGCTTCGTTGGAGATGAGGTTGTCGGTGTCGAAGTAGCCGCCAGAATCCGAGAGCCGCGCAACCAGCGCGCCCAGATCGGCGATGCTGTCTGGCAGCGGAATCGACGCATTCCGCTGAGCACTCGAGACCGAAGGTGCGGCAAGCGCAATCGCCGCAACCGCAATGCCACGCAACAGGATTCGCATGTCAGTGCTGCGAGTGTCCCGGCATTTCCGGAATGCCAGGATCATCGAGAATTTGCACGGCGGTCGCAGGACCAAGATTCTTCCAGTCGAATAGCACCCAGACAACCTGCTTGTCCGGAGTCACCTCGACGAGCTGCGGACCTTTGCCATTTCCACCGCGAGAGCAGATGATCGTGTTGCCGTTAACCAGTCGCGTCGCGCTTTGCGTGTTGATGAACCGATACGCCTCTGGCAGGTCGTCAGGCTTGAGCTCCCACACCGTCTCCTTCTGCGGATTCACCTCGCGCGTGAGGATGTCTTTCTCATCCGTGATCATCGTGTTGCCATTCCTGAGCCGAACCGCCGCCCACGGACTTTTCACCTCGTACTTCCATATCTCCTTGAAATCCGTGTCATATTCGATGACTTGATTCATCGTCAGGAACGGCACGAGGTAAGTGCCCTGTGCAGTATACCGCACGCGCCGGAATTGCCCGTGAACCGTCTTGGGATCAGTAAGACTCGGCGCTGGAAGATCGTGTTCGACTTCGACCGTGTTGGTCTTGATGTTGACGACGATCAGCCTCGGAGGTAGGCCGTTCACGATGAAGAGCACCTTGTCCAGCCCGATCGGCTGGCATGCGTGAATCTCCGTTCCTGCCGGCGCATCGTACCGCCACACCACCTTTTTTTCCGGCGTCACCTCGGCGATATACTGCATGCGCGTAAACAGGATGTTGCCATTGGAGAGCATCCAGACGTCGTCGTATTCATTGCCGGGCCCCGTCGAATAGGTCCAGATGATCTTCCCATTGTCGACGACGAACATCTTGTTGTAGCCCTCACCGATGTAGAGCATCGGATGCTGCGCCATTCCTTTTCCGGGCAACCCGGCTGGAATGGGCTCGTCCCACTTTCGTGGCGCCACTTCGATCTCGTCCGGCCCGATGGCTGGCACACTGGCTGACGCGAAGCGGTGGAGCTGCGCCAGGAGCGGAGTCGCCGCGGCGTCCCTGGGCGCGCCCTGGCACAACGTCGCTGTGCTAACGGTGAACAACGCAACGATGGCGAGTGAGCCGGCTTTTAGAGGATGCATGCTAACGCTCCTTAGGTCGAAAATGGCGATTGCATCGTCGGACGTCCGTCGGCGCTGGTGCTTACTTGAGCGCCGGTGCCGAGGCCGGCGGGTGACGCTGGTGGGTCGCACCCTCGTACGAGTATGCGAGACCAAACAGCGTTTGCTCCGACCACGCCCTGCCCAGCATTTGGAGTCCAGCCGGTAAACCCCCGCGCGTGTACCCCATCGGCACCGTGATGGCTGGAAAGCCCGTACTTGGCGAAAACAGTTGACTGTTGTCGCCGTGCGGTGTGTTGAGGTCTCCGATGAGTCGGGGCGGATTGCTCCAGGTGGGATACACGAGTGCGTCCAGCTTCAACGAGTCCATCAGCGCAGTGACGCCGGTGCGCAACCACGCGCGAAATACGTCACGGCTTGCGCAACCAGGATTTTGCGCAGGAGGTAGTGAGTCTGCCTGCGCAGACTCGAGGCGCTGCTGAATGGTTGGATGAAAACGGCGCGAAGCGATGATCTCGGCAAGCGTATGCACGGGCGCGCGATCGCCTTGTCGCGTGAGCCAGTCGTTGATGTCCCACTTGAATTGATTGCACCCGCCGGCAGTGCGCAGGCGTGCCTCGAGTCCTGGCACTGCCACGGGGTCGACGATCGTTGCTCCCTGGCGACGCATGTCATCGAGGGCCTTGGAGAACACGCGCACCACTTCGCTGTCTGTCGTCGCGCGGTCATACGCCTGATGCAACACGCCGATGCGCGCACCTTTGAGCGCGCCGCGGTTGAGCTGCGTCGTATAATCCGCTGCGCGATGACCGCGAGAGCGCGCTGTAACGGAGTCTGCGGCGTCTTCTCCTGCGACGACCTGAAATACCGCGACCGCGTCGGCAACAGTACGCGCCATTGGTCCAGCTACGTCCGACGCAAGGTTCAGCGGCGCCACGCCATCTCTGCTCGTAAGGCCCATCGTCGACCGAATGCCCACAAGCGCCTGATGTGCCGACGGGCCGCGGATGGAATTTCCAGTATCGGTGCCAAGCCCGACTTCGCCGAAGTTCGCGGCAACCGCCGCGGCTGTGCCGCCACTCGATCCGGCGGTAACACGATCAAGTGCATAGGGATTCTTCGTGTAGCCCGGAAGAATGGAGCTCACCGTCTCGTATGGCGTAAACGCGAACTCCGCCATGTTCGACTTGGCGAGCACTATGGCACCTGCGTCGCGAATGCGTTTCACCATGAACGCGTCCTGCTTGGGAATCATACCCTGCAGAGACAGCGAGCCGACCGTCGTTGGGAGATCGTGCGTCTCGAAGTTGTCCTTGACGATGACGGGAATGCAGTGCAGCGGACCCGTGAGTCCTCCCGCCGCAAAGCGTTTGTCGAGCGAATCGGCAACGGCAAGCGCGGCAGGGTTCACAACGATGAGCGCATTGATGGCCGGCCCTTTCTTGTCATACGCGTCAATCCGCTGCAAATACGTCGTCACAAGCGCGCGACAGGTGAGCGCGCGGGCGCGCATTGCCGAGTGAATGGCGCCAATGGTGGTTTCGGTGACGTCGAAGGCTGGACGATTGGCCGCGGTCTGAGCGAGCACTGGGCTCCAGCTCACGCATGGCGACAGGGCGAGCGCCAGTGCAGCAGCGCGAGGAAAGTACGTGTGATGGGGCTCGAGGACTCGCATCCCCAATGATGACGTCGAGATCGATCTGGCGCGAGCGCGCGCGCCGCCTCTATTCTGCAAGCAGAATCCCTTGCCTTGGAGATGGCATGCAGTTCATGGTCCTGATCTACAACGATCCGACGCTACTCGACGCGCTCCCCAAGCCCGAGTTCAACTCGACGATGCGGGAGTGCCTCTCACATGCGGATGAGCTTCGGCAGGAAGGTCACCTGATCGAATCGCGAATGTTGCAGGGCGCGTCGACCGCCAGGTCGATCCGGGTTCGTGGTGGACGCCAGACCATCTACGACGGACCCTTTACCGAGGCCAAGGAAATACTCGGCGGCTTCAACCTTATCGAAGCGAACGATATGGACGAGGCGGTCCGCATTGCCGCGACCTTCCCGTGGGTGCGCACCGGGCGCGTCGAGGTTCGGCCCTTGGAGGACATCGAGGTGGTGCGTCAACGCGTGTCGTCGTGACAAGGTTCTAACTCCGCCGCGGAACGGGATCGAGCCTGGGTGGTCGCTTTCCATGCCGGACGGCGCCCAGCACTGGCGTGTAGGCGAGCAACGCGCGAGCGCGCGCGTGGCGCAGCAGCAACCCCCCGCGGCTCATGTCGCCTCGGCCAACGAAGTCGGCGGGAAAGAGCAGTCGCTCCCCGAACTTCTCGAGGAGCGTGTCGACGTATTTGCCCGTCGCAATACTGCCAAGCAGGACGATGTTCGTGGAGTCAGCCACCGTTCGCGCGAGGCGTTCGACGTCGCGCTCGAGCGGTGCGAGGTATCGAGGATCGCCGCCCGCGATGTCGACCGTGGAGAACGTCGCGAGATCGTCGTGGGTGACTTGATCGAGTGGTGAGCACAGTCCGCGATTGCTCGTGATGATCTTGATCCGCGATTGCTGTTGCGACGCATCCGTGTGCGCACACGCGTATTCGAGCTTTCCGCGAAAGTAGAGTCCACTCAGGAACGAGAAGATTTCACCGAGCGGCGCGCCGTCGGTCGAGCGGAGTTTGACTGCGAGGTCGAACGTCGCCGTGGGATTCAGCAGCATCCTGGCGCGCGCGCCGTCACTGCGGGCTGGCGACAGCAGGTACACGACGTCGTCCATCACGGCCTGATCGTCACCTTCACGATGCGGTCGAGCTGCGGAAACTTCTCGTCGAGATATTTGTTCGACTCCCCGTACAGCCGCTTCGGGTTACCGAGAGGCGCTTCCGCCGCGGGAAACTCGCCGTAGTACGCGTAGAGGCTGTCGACCACGGCCATGCCCTGCACCACGCGCCCGATCGGAGCAAACCGGAGCGTGTCGAGCTCCGGGTTGTCGCGGAGGTTGATGAACGCGTTCGTCGTGCGATCCGTGGGTTTGAACTGCGCAAACGCGATCGTTCCCCGCACGTTGTGTTCACGGGCGGGGTCGGCCG
>JBDTMO010000060.1:0-14018 GCA_039934235.1 bacterium
TACAGTGACGTTAAGCGGGCCAACCAAGCCAAAAGTGAATTCCTCGCAAACGTCTCGCATGAATTGCGAACACCACTGAACGCAATTGTTGGATTCGTCGAGTTACTAAGAGATGGATTTTATGGTGATCTCTCTCCTCGGCAAGTTCCCCCGGTTGATCGCATTGCTGCATCTGCAACCCACTTGCGACACCTTGTCGATCAAGTATTGGATATTGCCAAGATTGCCGCGGGACGGCTTGAAGTGCATCCGGAGACAATAGTACTGCGTCCCTTTGTGCTGAATATCGCCAGCGAGTTGGAATCACTGGTGAGTGAGAAGGGCCTCACATTTTCCATTACAGTGGGGGCGTCCCTACCACGTGTACGAACAGATCCGACACACCTGCGTCAAATTCTGATCAATCTCATTGGGAATGCAGTGAAGTACACACCTGCCGGCACCCTGAGTGTCCGAGCACGATTGATCGGTGTGCCATCACAAGCAAACGTTCGACGGCCAAACGATAGTGTCACAGCCGATGTGAACTCGCGCGTACTCCAAGTTCGCGCTCCACGAAGCGGTACGTGGGTTGCCTTGCAGGTAGTCGACACCGGGGTTGGAATTGCTACTGCTGATTTGGACCGAATCTTTGACGAATTCGAGCAAGTAAATGCCGGACCGCGTGGGGACTCCATGAATCGCGGTACCGGACTTGGGCTTGCTATCTCGCGCCGTCTTGCTCGCCTGTTAGGTGGCGAAATTGGCGTAGAAAGTGAACTTGGCCGAGGGTCGACATTTACGGTCTGGCTTCCTGTCAACCCGGCGGATCTCGCGCGGGACCCGGTCACCACACCAGCGGAAGGAAATGATCCTATCGCTTAAAAATGTCCTTCACACGCGATAGAAGCCCAGGCTTTGTTGGTTCTTCTGTGGAGGCCAATGCAGTCTCGAGTTCACGCGCGAAGACGACGGCATCCGGGTATCGCTGTGTGGGTTGCTTGCTAAGGCCCTTCATGATCACTTGCTCAACGTTAGTCGAAAATCGCAAATTGGGGCGAGCTGCGTTGAGTGGGATGGGAGGCTGGGACAAGAGTTGCGAGAACATCTCCCGTGGTGTCTTTGCAGTAAACGGCAGACAGCCGGTGAGAAGCAAATAGGCGATGGTTGCGAGGCTATACTGGTCAGCTGCCGGCGAAACGAGCTCGCCAGAAAGGGCTTCTGGGGCAACGTACATCAGCGTTCCCACAAAGAATCCGGCGCGAGTCAGTCTCTGTTCCGGTGCCATGTCGGTATCGGTCGCAATGCCGAAGTCCAGCAGTTTTACTTGCCGAGATATCGGATCGTACATGACGTTGTCCGGTTTGAGATCTCGATGGACAATACCAACCAGATGTGCCGCGTGGACGGCATCGGCAATTTGGCGAATAATGGTCGAGACTTCATCCGTGGGCAGAGAGCCATGCTGTTTGGCGTAGCGTTCAAGCAGTTCGCCGGCGGCCCACTCGATCGCGAGAAAGTGCATACCGGGTGAGGCCTCGCCGACCTCGATAGTCTGCACCACGTTTGGATGCTGCACCCGCTCGCCATAGCGTGCTTCGCGCACAAATCGGGCAACAGCCGTTTTGTCCTGGCGTAGTTTTTCGCGCAGGACCTTCACGGCAACGACTCCATGGGTGGGGTGCTCAGCGCGGAAGACGGCGGATGTTCCGCCCTCTCCCACCTCGCCTCGCAGCGTATATCCCGCCAGGGTCCGACCTACCAGGTTCTCTTTGGCCACGTGGCGAACCTAACGTGCTTCCGCACATCGTAGCAAGCAGCATCTGTCATTGATTCTCAATGAATGTGCTCCGCGCGTCTGAAGTGATGGGGCAACAACGGATTTGCAGATTTCTTGACAAAAGATCAAAGGATTCCTATATAGGCAAGATGACGTCAGCTGGCGTGCTCAGCACCAGCACCGCAGAATCGATCACATCGTTGGAGGCAGCTCACAATGGCCAGAGGGAAAGTGAAATGGTTCAATGACGCCAAAGGGTACGGCTTCATTGAGCAAGAAGGCGGCGAAGATGTGTTCGTACATTTCTCTGCAATTGGTATGGAAGGGTTCAAGACCTTGGCAGAGGGACAGGAAGTCGAGTTCGAAATCGAGACGGGTGCAAAGGGACTTCATGCGGCGAATGTGCAACGCGTGAGTTGACTGACGCTGCCTGCAGGACAATGACTTCTGCTACCGCCTGCCCACTGTGGCAGGCGGTGCTGTTTTCGGGGTATGATTCTCTACTTCCCCGTGACCACATCCTGTGACTGACCTGACTTTTTCCAGCCAATCTTCCGCGAGTCGTCCTGTTGGGCCGCGATTGTTCCTGATCGATGGGTATGCGCTCATCTATCGAGCGTTCTTTGCGCTGATTGCACGCCCCTTGACGACGGCGCGAGGGGAAAACACGTCAGCAGCGTGGGGTATCGTCAATTTTATTCAGCGGTTGACCGTCAACCACAAGCCTGAGTATCTCGGCTGGGTTCACGACTCCGGGCTGAGCTTCCGTCATGAGAAGTACCCAGCCTACAAAGCAACGCGGGAGAAACTGACGGAAGAACTCCAGAGTGACTTCAACACGGGAATGGAGCGCATTTCCGAAATTCTCGATGCCTATCGAATTCCTGTTTTATCGCTGAAGGGCTACGAAGCCGACGATGTCATCGGTACGCTGGCGAGACAAGCAACGGAGCAGAGCGTCGATGTGGTGATTGTGTCAGGCGACAAGGATTTTCAACAACTGGTCCGTCCTGGTGTCTGGCTCTTGAATCCGGGACGCGGTGGGCCTGCGAGCGTCGAAGAATCGTGGGTCTCGGTTGAGAACGGGACGGAACGCCTCGGTGTCCCCCCGGCTCACGTGACTGACTATCTCGCCATGGTGGGCGACTCGTCCGATAACGTGCCCGGGGTAAAAGGCGTCGGAGAAAAGACTGCGCGCGATCTCGTCACCGAGTACGGCGACCTCGAATCCATTCTTGCTGCCGCGCCGACACTGACGAAGAAACGCCCGCGGGAAGCGCTCCTCGAGCACATGGAGCTTGCGCGACTCTCGAAAGAGCTGGTGACGATCAAGCAGGATCTTCCAATGCAGCTCTCCCTCGAGGAGATGCGTGTAAAGGCTCCTGATTCGGCGCGCCTTCGTCAGATTTTTGTAGAGCTCGAGTTCAACACCCTTGCGCGATTGATACCGGATGCTGTTGCAGCCAGTGCGGTCGACGCTCGGCTGGGTGCACCTCAGCCTGTAGCTGAAGCAACGCGAGTGGCAACGAACTACGTGACCGTCGATACCGTCGATGCTCTCGAGCGCATGATTTCCCGGGCGCGTTCGGCACCGTACATCGCGCTCGATACAGAGACTGTGGTTGACGTCGATAGTCCGCAGAAAGTCGATCCGCTTCGATCATCGCTCATCTCAATTTCAATTGCCCTAGGTGCGGGTGAGGCATACTACCTCCCACTTCGGCATCGCGCCGTGGAACCAATGCAGGGTGATCTCCTGCTTGGAGATGAACCGGAACAAGGCGGTGATGCCAGCGAGTTGAAAAGGCTTCGCGCGAGGAAGACGGCAAAATCAACCGAACCAACGAGTATCGCTGCGCGGGCGTTGGCGAGCGGTGCACCATCGGTGAAGAATCTTCCGTCGCTTGATCATCCAGCGATGGCTCCGTTGCGTGCACTGCTCGAAGATCCTGCTATCCCGAAAGTGGCGCAAAATGCCAAGCACCACATGCTCGTCCTTCGACGAGCCGGCATTACTCTTGGCGGTTTGATTTCCGACACGATGATCGCGAGCTACGTTCTCGATCCTGGACGGCGCTCACACGGACTGGATCTCCTGGCACTCGAGTTCCTCGACCACACGATGACGAGTCAGGAGGAATTGTGCGGCAAGGGGAAGCAGCTACTGCCATTCGATGTGGTCCCAACTGAATGCGCACGTGACTATTCCTGCGAAATAGCGGACGTCACGTGGCAATTGGAACAACAATTTCGGCCACAGCTCGAGCAGCAACAAACCTACGAGCTCTACCGAGACATCGAGATACCCCTCGTCGGTGTCCTTGCAGACATCGAATGGGAAGGCATCGAGATCGACCGTGCACTCTTCGTGTCGTTGAAGGAACGATTTGCGCGCGAACGCCAGCGTGTCGAGCAGGAGATTTATGTCTCTGCGGGCGGGGAGTTCAACATCAACTCGAACCCGCAACTGCGCGAAGTGCTCTTCGAGCGACTAAAGCTCCCGCCGAGCAAGCGGACATCAACAGGGCTGTCCACCGATGCGAGTGTACTTCAGGAGCTTGCGGAGGCGGGGCATGAACTGCCAGTGCTTCTGATGGAATATCGTGAGTTGAGCAAGCTTGAAAGCACGTATATCGATGCGTTGCCGGCACAAGTGAATCCACACACCGGTCGAGTACATACGTCCTTCAACCAGACAGTAGCAGCTACAGGGCGACTGTCCTCGACTGAACCGAATCTTCAGAATATCCCCATTCGGCGTGAGCTGGGCCGAGATATCCGGCGTGGATTCATTCCGCGCGCGGGGTCATTGCTACTTGCGGCTGACTACTCGCAGATTGAGCTTCGGTTGCTGGCGCACTTGTCGAACGATCCAGCCTTTGTTGCGGCGTTCAAATCAGGCGGTGACATCCATCGTCAAACGGCGGCACTGATTTTTGACGTTCCGCTCGCCGATGTCACATCGGAAATGCGAGGGCGCGCAAAGACGATCAATTTCGCAACGATCTACGGACAAGGCGCGCACGCACTCTCTCGCCAGCTCAAGATCGCGCACGCTGAGGCAAAAGAGTTCATCGAGCGGTACTTCGAACGATTTCAGGGCGTCCGTCAATATCTGGATTCAGCGGTTCAATTCGCACGCGAGCATGGCTACGCGGAGACGATCTTCAAGCGTCGGCGCTATATCCCCGAGCTGCGAGACAGGAACTTCAATATCCGGGCATTTGGTGAGCGAACAGCCGCTAATTCACCAATTCAGGGATCTGCTGCCGACCTGATAAAGATTGCGATGATTCATATTCGCGATCGACTGGTTGCTGAACGATTGAGCGGACGCATGCTGCTCCAGGTGCATGACGAGTTGGTCTTTGAGGTGCCAATCGGAGAGGTCGAGGCGGTAACAAGGCTCGTAAAGGAGGAAATGGAGGGTGCTGCCGTGCTCTCCGTGCCGCTGTTGGTGGACGTGGGGACAGGCGCGAACTGGGTAGAAACGAAACACTGATTTGTGAGTTCGTGGTATTGCAGAGTGCACCTGTTCGGGCAGATCGAAGGGACGAAATGACCGGAGCCAAAGTCTCGACAATCGCTAAACGCTGAACGCACAACGACTTAGTACGTAGTGTAAGACAGGCACCGTGCTTGCCTTCACAAGTGGACCATGTTGTACTGTGGTCACCTCCCGCCTATCAGTCAGGCCCAGCTCCGGACGTCAGCAATGTCTCGTGCGCGCGCCGCTTTTACCCTGATCGAACTGTTGATCGTTGTTGTGATCATCGGCATTCTTGCCGCGATCGCCATTCCGAAATTTCAGAACACGAAAGGGAAAGCAAATGCAGCAGCTCTTCGGAGTGATCTCCGCAATCTTGCGGTTGCGGAGGAAGCCATCTTCTACGACTCCACGAAGTATTCGACTGATACAGCGGCGCTGAAATTTCGTCCGTCGCCTGGCGTCATCATCACGATTGCGCTACCAGTTACGGGAGGCGGATGGGCTGCAACGGCGACGCACCCGTTGTCGTATCCCCTTCAATGCACAATTTTCTTCGGGCCTGTTTCGCCGCTGCCGGTACCTGCAACCCAGGAAGGCGTCCCCGCGTGCCAGTAGGCGGTACTTCAGAAGTGCTTCCTTTTCGTGAATTCGAGCGCCGGCGTGATGGAATGATGTACGCCATGGACGGTGGGCTCTGGATGCACCGTCATGTGTGGAAAGGAAGACCAATGGCGCATCTCGTCTCGACGAACAAGACGAAGCTGTTGGCATACGGTGCGCTCGTTGGCATCCCTGAGGCGCGGTTGCAGTACAAACCACTCAAGGATCCCCGTACGGGCGTTCGGCGCGACGCATGGCACTGGGACCTCGGCGGACCGTTTCTTCCGCCACCGAGCCGCTAGGGCCGAATACGGCTCGTCACGCGTGAGCCTGGGACGCGTCTGGCACGCGTCGCATCAGTATCAGCGATCCGGCAAACATTGCGATGACGGTGAGCACGGCCGCGCGATAGGCCACGCCAGTGCCCTGAACAGGCTCGAGCACGTCTACGGTGGTGGCCCAGATCAAGGGTCCAACCACAGCCGCTGCGCGCGACGACAGAAGCATGAGGCTAAAGAAACGACCCGCCTCCTCCTTCGGCACCAACGACAACAGCATTGGCCGCTCGGCAGTAGGCACTCCGCCGAAAATGAGCCCAATCAGTAGTCCAACAGCCCAGAATGCCTTCTGGCTTGGCACGAGCACCATCGCGACAAGGAGCACGATCCAGCCGACGATGGTGAGAACGAGCGTTCCCTTTGGTCCAAGACGATCAGTGAGGATGCCGGCCAGGTAGCTGCCGAAGATTGCCGGGATGGTGAGCACTAGGAAAAGAGTCGTCTCGGTTCCGTCGGGAAACTTCATGGCCTTGATGGCATAAATAGCCATGAAAGACACAATGGTGCCGATAGCGTCCTGGTACAGAAATGACGCCACAATGAATGGCATCGCTCCGGGATATCGTCGCGCGTCGCGCAGCGTATGCACGACATCGCGAAACGCCTGACGCCAGTTAATGGCAGTCTTCTCCACCACGGGATAGTGATCGCGACAGAACACAAACAACGGAAGCGAAAAGAGCAGGAAGAGGAGCGCCGTCGGGACAAATGTCGAAACGCGGCCAGCATGACTCGTAAAGGGCACGACCGCGCGCAACGCGCCGACAAAGCCAGCGGGAAGAGGACCAAAGAGGGGGAGTTCGCCACCAAAAAACGGGAAGATCAACAACAGCCCGACGATCGTGCCGACATACCCTACGGCCGTGCCAATCCCCGATAACCGGCCTCGTTCGACTGGCGGCACGAGATCAGCCATCATGGCATTGTAAAACGGCTGTGCCGCCTGATAGGTGTAGTTTGCAATTATGAAGGCGAGAATGACCCACGCAAACGTTCCATATGTTGGATGCCAGCTGGACAGGGTTGTCGTTGCACCTATGGTCTGAGCACCCACGATGGGAAGCGTTGTCTGGCCGAAGATGCCGATGGCCGCGCACGCAAGACATGATGCGATGGTAAAACCAACAACCCACGGCTTACGCCGGCGCCGAACGTCTGAAAGTGTGCCGAGCACAGGGACGGAAAGCACCACCAGTAACGACGAAAGGCCATTTCCAATGGCGTACAGGGTGCTTGACGCCCCGAGATCCTTGATGAGCCACACGCTGAAATACAGCGTCGCGACATTCATCGAAAAGATGGTATTTGCGAAATCGTAGAGTGCCCAACTTGCCCGTTCTCGCCAAGGCGCTCGCACTGACGTGACGCCAGACTGCGCGCTCGCGTGGACTGGGTGTGAGTCCTGCATCAATTCGTCTCCTTGATTGACGATACCCTTCGCTGCCCCAAATTACCGCGCATGCTGCCTCGCCGCCTCCTTCGTGCGTCACGACCCATCGCCATCACCTGTAGCATGCTGTTTGGATCCACAGCGTGTGAACGGGCCAAGCCTGTCGTCCGAACCGACTCTGTCTCAATTCCAGTGGAAAGCGCTTCGGCAGTTCTTGTGACAGCGTCGAGCACATCGGGATGGAGCCGCTCGGCAGGACCAGCGCTGTTTGTGCAGGGCGAAACACGCGACGAAGCGATTGTGCTCCTTCCAACCAGCGATGATACTGTCGCGGGTGCGCGTCTTCGCGCGCTTGCGGACGAACACGGCCAGATCTCGCTATTCGGTCGAGGCGGCACACGCTTCACCGCGTTGCTTGGCGTACCGCCACAGACGACTGACGTGGAATGCCACGTATGGCCGCTCCGGAACGTGCATAGCGATGGGGCGGACAATACCTGGGCCATAGGCTTTGCGAGTGAGCAAACGGCACCGCTGGCACTCGATTCCGTGGATGTGCTGTCATCGCGCGACAGCCTCGCCCTTGCCGCAGAAGTGTCGCGGCTCGCGTCCGCGGTTACGGCGACAACTGATCCATCATTTCAAGGACTGCGATTCACGGCGCATGACATTCGCAGGTTCGAGGCATCACCGGGCGTGCAGGCGATTGTTGCGCACCTTATGCGAAAGGTGAATCAAGAGGCGAACCCGCAAGAGGAACAGACTCTCCTGATTGCAGAGCGCGACAGTGGAGTGACGAACGGTCCGTATCAGCTTGCGTACGCGGAGCGAACACACGGACTCGAGGAAACGACCGTAACGCCGGAAGTGATCGGAGGGGTGCGTCTTGCTGGGCGACCAACGCTTGTTGTCGCGCGCGATGGCGATGAAGGCGTGGCATACGCGCTTCTCGAGAGAACAGGACTTCGCCAATGGAGAATTCGCTGGACGAGCGGCTTTACGCGCTGCGGCTGAGGCTTTCTCTTACAAGGCCTTTCCGAGGGCTAACGGCGGTCGTGTCCGGCCGGTTGCGCCCGCGAGACCGGCCAGCGTGAGCAGATAGGGAACAACCAGGAAGAGTTGGTATGGCGCATGCCAGCCCATTGCCTGAAACGCAAACTGTAGCGCGCTGGCCGCGCCAAACACGAGTGCGGCCAGCGCCACTCCAAGCGGGCGCCAACGTCCGAGCACCACAATCGCAATGGCGATGAAGCCACGGCCTGCGGACATGCCTTCCGCAAAGGTGCCTGCCTGAGCAAGCACCAACGTTCCGCCAGCTAGTCCGCCGAGTACCCCACCACTGAGGATGGCCAGGACGCGCATGCGCTGAACGCGGACTCCCGCGACTTCCGCAGCTTCGGGATGCTCGCCTATTGCGCGCAACGCCAGGCCGGAATGCGTACCACGCACCCACCACGCGATCAGTGGCACCAGTGCGTACGCGAGATACGTGATCGGTGGCTGGGTGAAGAACGCCGTACCGACAATGGGAATGTGTGAGAGCAATGGAACCGCAAAGGGCGCGCTTGTTGGCGATCCCAGTGCCGCACCGGAGCTGCCATAGATAGCGCGATATAGTGTTCCCGTTGCGCCAACGCTGAGCAGTGTGAGCGCCGTGCCCGCGATAATCTGATCCGCCTTGAGCCACACGACGAACAACGCAAACAGTGCGGCGACCGCTACCCCTCCGGCAATGGCCCCCGCGTAGCCCCACAGCACGCCTCCCGCTGCAGCGCCAGCGAGTGACCCGAATGCTCCCGCGAGAATAGCGCCCTCGAGTCCGATGTTGATTAGCCCGGCCCGCTCGACGAGCAACTCTCCCAGAGCCGCGAGTGCGAGTGGCGTGGCGGTCCGGATTGTGGCTGCCAGAAATGGCGTTAAAACATCAGTCATCCGCGCACCTTTGCAGACGATATCGCCGCGACAGCGGGTACTTGATGCACGTGCCAGCGCACGGCTTGTGCACCAATCACTGCGAGGATTAGCATGGCCTCGATCATGGACACCAGTGTTGCAGGAACACTCGCGTCTCGCTGCATGGCGCCTGCACCGGCCTCCAAGGCGGCAAACAGGATAGCAGCGAGAATGACGCGCCACGGATCAAGTCCAGCGAGCAGTGCAACGGCGATGGCTGTGAATCCGTATCCAGGCGAGATGTTTTCATAGAGCGCAAACGTCACACCCAGCACCTCAATGGCCCCAGCCAGTCCAGCGATCGCCCCGCTCAGCAGGAATGCGCGTTCCGCCGTGCGAAGAGCGTCTATCTGACCCGCACTTTCGGCAGCGGCAGGATTTTCACCAACAGCGAGCACGCGAAAACCAGCCGCCGTGTGACGCAACGCCCAACCGCACGCAACGAGAACTGCAAGCGCGAGCACGAAACCGGCATGCAGGCGCCCCGCACCCGGAATGCGCGCGAGCTGGAGCGCCTCGGATATGGAGGACGTTTGAGGGTAAATGTGCGAGGGTTCCTGCAACGGGCCGCGTACCAGGAACGACACCGCGTGTAGCGCCACAAAGTTCAACATGATCGTACTGATGACTTCGAGCACCCCAAAGCGAGCGCGCAGAACCGCAGCAATACCTGCCCACACGCCTCCACCCACTATGCCGGCCAAGAGCGATAAGATCAGCGCGATCAGGCCGCCATGGGGTAGCGCGAGCGCAACGGCAGCTGCCGCCGCAGCGCCGGCGAGAAACTGACCTTCTGCCCCGATGTTGAAGACGCCAGCGCGGAAGGCAACGGCGACCCCACAGCCGGTGAGCATAAGAGGAATGGCTCGCACGAGCGTCGCCGACGTGAGCGAGTACCACGATCCCAGCGAGCCATTCCATAGCGCGATCAGGGCATCCTCTGCAGGAAACCCTCCGACGAGGAGCAGCCCGAGCGTCACCGCCACCAGCACGGCGACGCCGACCAGAAAGAAGAAAAACTGCTTGAGCAGGGACATTGGTCAGAAGAGGCGCGACGTGTTCGCGCGGTATACACTTGTCGCTCGATGCACCGAACTGCTGAAAGTGCCCCTCGCGCACCCGAGATGGTAGCGGAAGACCAGCGTCGATGGAAAATGCTGGCGCTCATCGCCGTGGCAGAGATGCTCGGCATGTCTGTCTGGTTCGCGGCAAACGCCGTCGCACCACAGCTTGCCAAACGCTGGTCATTATCCCAGGGGCAGGCAGGCTGGTTGAGTACTGTGGTGCAATTGGGCTTTGTGGTTGGTACCGCGCTCGCAGCCGTGCTCAACCTCGCGGATACACTGCCGTCGCGGTGGTACTTTGCCGGCTCCGCAGCCGCAGCGGGCCTGTCGAATGCAGCACTGCTCCTCGCACCCACGTATCGATGGGCGCTGCTCTGCCGAGCAGTGACCGGGATCTGTCTTGCTGGTGTGTATCCACCAGCAATGAAGATGGCAGCAACCTGGTTTCGTGAACGACGCGGTCTCGCGATTGGCATCGTTGTCGGAGCACTGACAATCGGCAAGGCGGTGCCGTATCTCGTGCACGCGATTCCTGGCGCAGGAGTACGGCCTGTGATCGTCTGCGCAACGCTAGCCGTGTTCCTCGCGGCTGGGCTGATTGCCATTGCATATCACGATGGGCCAACACCGTTTCCACGACGACCGTTTTCTCTGACTCTTGTTGGCGCAGTGCTTCGCGACCGGGAGTTTCGAGAGGTCCTCGGCGGCTACGGCGGGCACATGCTCGAGCTCTACGCCTGCTGGGTGTGGATACCGTCCTTTCTTGCCGCAAGTGCGATTGCCAGGGGTGCGAGCGCCGCAGCGTCCGCCGGCTGGGTGAACGCGCTTTCGTTCGTCGTGCTGGCGGCGGGAGCCGTTGGCTGTGTGATTGGCGGTGAACTAGCCGATCGCGTTGGACCGGTCCGTCTCGTTGTCGGAGCCATGTTCGTGAGTGGGCTTTGCGCGTTGCTCACACCACTCGTTTTTGGGGGACCCTCTGTGATCGTTGTGCCGCTATTGCTGGTGTGGAGCGTATCCGTGATTGCCGATAGCGCGCAGTTCTCGACATTGGTAACACGCGTTGTCGCCCCACACGCAATCGGAACCGCGTTGACGTTGCAAACATCCATCGGGTTCCTGCTTACCACCATCACGATTCAACTTGTCCCTGTAGTCGTGGGCGTCGTTGGGTGGCGGTATGCGTTTCCAATGCTTGCGTTGGGACCGGCACTCGGCATCGCGGCGATTCGACGGCTGCGAGCATAGGGACGCGGCACCTCCGCGTCTCGCGTGGAAAGTATTTACGAGCGTAACCCGAGCATGGCGCGCCCAATCGCTTCTCGATCGGCTGACGGAAGCTCGCGCAGCATGCCGGCGTGCATCACAAGCACGCGAGCGCAGAGAGACAGGACCTCATCGAGGTCGCTCGAGTAGATGATGACGGCGGCGCCCCGCGCACCTGCTTCACGCAGGCGTTGGTGGACAGCGGCGCTCGCGCGCACGTCGAGGCCCCGCGTGGGGTTCTCGACGACGAGTGCTTTCGGAGCGGGTTGATCGAAGGTGGCTTCGAGTTCGCGTGCGAGCACGAGCTTCTGCTGATTCCCGCCAGATAGGGCACGTGCCGGCATTTGTGTGCTTTCGGCGCGGACGTCGTACGAAGTCACCAATGCAACGGTGTTCGCGTGTACTCGTTTCCAGCTGAGCGCACCTTGGCGAGGCCCTGCGCCACGAAGGGCGACATTTTCTGCAAGTGAACGGTCGAGGAGCATTGCGTCGTGGTGCCGATCCTCTGGAACGAATCCGACGATGTTCGGGCGATCGAGTGTCCCTCCAGAAATGCCGCAGCGACCAGCGAGCGCGCGGAGAAGTTCGCGCTGTCCTGACCCTTCAACAGCGGCGATGCCCACGAGTTCTCCACAGCGCACCTCGAACGTCGCGTCGTGAACGCGCGTACGCCCATCGCGATCCACGATGTTCACGTGTCTGGCTGCAAACATGGGCGTAGACCCGAGTGGTGGCATAGAATCGCTTGGTTCACCATCACTGTCGAGTGCGACCCCCATCATCGCCTGTATCAGCTGCTCAGGAGACGTAGACGTTGCCACGCCGGCAAATTCAACACGTCCACGTCGCAACACCGTCACGTCATCGGCAACAGCGAGCGCTTCGCGCAGCTTGTGTGTGATGAGGAGGGCAGCGTTTCCTTCGCTGACGTACGAACGAAGCCAG
The DNA here is from genome assembly GCA_039934235.1 of bacterium. Lineage (GTDB taxonomy): Bacteria > Gemmatimonadota > Gemmatimonadetes > Gemmatimonadales > Gemmatimonadaceae > AG11. The sequence goes on from JBDTMO010000060.1 coordinate 12,803, forward strand.
CGCAGGAGATCTTCAATTTCCGACGGAGCCAGAACTGCCGTTGGTTCGTCAAGGATCAAGAGCGTGGCGTGACGTACGAGCGCCTTGGCGATTTCCACGCGTTGTTGTGCACCAACAGGCAACGTCTCCACACGGGCGTCAGGATCCAGCGCAAAGCCAGTATGTTTTGCAATTGCATTGACGCGCGCAGCCATCTCGCTCGTCCGCAGTCGTCCGCGCCCGCCAAGTGCGAGGTTTTCAGCGACGGTCATGGTGGGCACGAGTGTGAACTGCTGGTGCACCATGCCAAGGCCTGCCGCGATGGCGCTCGCGGGTGACGTGACGCGTAGTTGTCGGCCCGCCACCCGAACCTCGCCCGCATCGGGACGAACCATGCCGTACGCAACACGCATCAACGTCGTCTTTCCCGCGCCGTTTTCTCCGAGTACTGCGTGGATTGTTCCTGGGCGAACGGCAAGGCCAGCATCTTCGAGCGCGGTCACGCCGCCATATCGTTTGTTGATGTGCAGCAGCTCGAGTGCTGGCGCGCGAGCAGCCACTACAATCCCGTTGGCGCGGCGACGAAGTCCCACGGCAGCCCGAAGCGACGTTCGATCTCCAACCCAAGTGCGCGAACGCCAAAAGTCTCAGTGGCGTAGTGTCCAGCGTAGAGCACTGCAATTCCCAGTTCTGCGGCCTCGACACCAGTGTGATGTGGCCCTTCGCCAACGATCAGCGTATCGACACCTGCCGCCGCGGCCTCGCGGAGCGTGTCGCTCGACGCGCCGGCGCCGGTGCAGATTGCCCACCGCCGCGTACGTCGTCCTGGAGCAACGCCAACGGTCACGAGCGCGCCCCCTTCGGCGCTCGCGATGGCACCTGCCCGTTCGACAAGCGATTCGGTTTCGATTTCAGAGTTGCCCAGGACACCCACCAAAATGGACTGGAAGCGTGCAAAGCCTTCAGTCGGATCCAAACCAAGTGCGCGCGCGAGGAGCGTGTTATTTCCGAAGGTTGGGTGGAGATCGAGTGGAAGGTGTGAGCTGTAAACCGCAATGTCGTGAGTAATGAGCTGACGGAAGCGCTCATACACATTGCCGCGTAACGGCTGGGCGCCTGACCAGAACAGTCCATGGTGGACAATCAACAGGTTGGCGTTTGACTCGACCGCGCCGCGAATAGTCTGGAGAGACGCGTCTACGGCGACGGCAACCCGCGTAATTGGCGAGCCGTTCTC
>JBDTMO010000061.1:0-13992 GCA_039934235.1 bacterium
TGATCGCGAGGCCACGCAGGAAAAGAATGAACGCAATCACCGTACACAGGATGGCGAGTGTCACCATGGATGCCCATGCGACGGGCGCAAAATCGAACCGCAGGCCTCCCTGAAACAATGATGCGACGATGAGCACGATCGCGGCGCCACCGGACGCGAACGTCGATGTCACGGCGGGTGGTACCCGGATGCCGAAATGATTGATCATCGGGATGTAAATCGCATACAGAAACGCGGCGGAAAGCGCCAACGCGACACCTACCGGATGCAGCCCGCCCGAACCCGGCATCCCGACCATCAGCGTGAGCCCCACGAGTGAGAGCACGAGTGCGATCGCACGCGGCGCCGTCAATCGCTCAACACCGCGAACCGCCGAAATCACGGCGACCCATGCAGGATACGTGTAAAACAGGAACGTGACCGTCGCGGCAGGCAGATACTTCAACGACGACAGCGTCACGAAGGCGATCGTCGCCTGTCCGACGCCAGTGAATGCCGTGATCGAAATTCCACGTCGCCCCACGGCACGAAACGCCGGCAACCCGCCACTCACCACCACCAGCAGCACCGCCGCAATTACATACCGCCACACCAGCACATCGATGAGTCGCGCGCCGGCGTTCAGCGCCAGCGTCGTCAGGATACCGATCGAACCGAAGCAGCACGCACTGAAGAGGATAAGCAGCGTCGCGCGCGACCGCTCGGCGATCACTTGAGCAGCAGGTGGAGCGCCACGTTGAAGTAGATGATCAATCCCGTCACATCCACGAACGTCGCGACGAACGGGGCCGACGCACTGGCCGGATCGAAGCCAAGCTTACGCATGGCAAACGGCAGCATCGCGCCGGCGAGCGTGCCGAACGACACGACCCCAATGAGCGAGACCGCGACAGTCAGGGCAACGAGATGCGGATTGAGGCCGTTCTGGCCATAGTCGTGCCCTAGCAACGCGCCGAAGGCCGACACGTTGTGGACATGCATCCACTGCCACAGCTCGATCCGCAGGAAGCCGATGATTGCCAACAGTAGCCCGAGCGTCAAACCGGTGCTCATCTCCCGCATCGCGACGCGCCACCAGTCGCGCAGCGAGATTTCACGCAGCGCCAAGGCGCGAATGATCAGCGACGTGCCCTGCGATCCCGAATTGCCGCCGGAACTCACAATCAACGGAAGGAAGATCGCGAGCACGGTCGCGCTGTCGATCTCCTTCTGGTAGATGCCGAGTGCCGTTGCGGTGAACATCTCGCCAATGAAAAGAGCGCTGAGCCACACCGCACGCTTCTTGATCATCGCCCAGAAGCCAATCGTATTGTATGGCTCGTCCAGCGCCTCCATACCGCCGAACTTCTGGACGTCTTCGGTCTGCTCTTCCTGAATGGCGTCGATAACGTCATCAACGGTGATGACGCCGATGATGTGATGCGACTCGCTCACCACCGGCACGACGACGAGATCGTAATTCGCAATCATGCGCGCAACTTCTTCGCGGTCGGCGGTCGGTGGCACGCTCTGCACTTCCGTCCACGCGGCGTCGGCGAGGATCGTTCCCTCCTGCGCCGCGAGCAACTCCCGCAGCGACAGCACCCCTTCGAGGCGACCCTGATCGTCCGTCGTGTAGATGGCATGCATCGCCTCACGCTTTCCGCTGCGCGCGATCACACGCACCTTGCGCAGCGCTTCTTCAACCGACGTTCTCGATGACTCCGATACGAACTCGGTCGTCATCAAGCCGCCGGCGGAGTCCGGATCGTACAGCCGCAGCCGCTGCGTCTCGCGGCGCGCCTGCTCCGGCATTTCCTCGACGATGTCGTCGGCGGTTTCTTCGTCGAGCTCCTCGAGGACGTCGGCGCGTTCGTCCGGCGTCATCGCGCTCACCAGCGCCGCCGCCTGTTCGGCCGGCATCGCCTCGAGTACCTCGGCGCGCAATTCTTCGTCGAGGTATTCGAGCACCGCTGCCGCGCGATCCCGCGGCAACGCCGCCAGGAACACCGGAATCCGGTCGAACGGCATCGCCTCGGCCACATCGGCCAGGTCGGCCGGGTGCAGTTCCTCGGTATCCGACGCGATCAGCTCCGGCGACTCGTCGAGTAGCGCCAGGATGTCCGGGGCAAGGAGCGACCCTACGGGACGCTCCTCGGGATTTTTCTTGGATGGCGTCATGGCACGACCTCGACTTCGGCTGCGGAGGGGATTAGCCCGTCAAAGTAGGCCAGCGGTTAGACGATAGGCAACCGTCGCCGTTCTTCTTCCAGGACGAGCACCGAGTACCCCGATGCGCCGATGGCGTCGCTGAGTGCGTCGATCGTCGCGCGACCATCGTGGTCGATCACCGCCATGCCAATTGAGACATCAGCGGACAGGATTCCGGGCACGGGCGTGAGCGACGTGAACACGGCCTGCACACAGTGTTGGCAGCTCATTCCACTGATGCGGAGTCGAGTGATCATGCCTGCAATATCGCCCCCTGCGATACATTTCGCAGTCGCGCTTCCCCTCGAATCCGCTCACGATGATCAAGACCCTCGACGCAATTCGCGCCGATTTTCCCGCGCTCGCCCGTCTCGAGAACGGTCACCCCGTGGCCTACTTCGACGGACCCGGCGGAACGCAGGTTCCACGCGCCGTTGCCGACGCGGTCAGTGACTATCTGCTGCATCACAACGCCAACACGCACTGGGCGTATCCGACCAGCGCCGAGACGGACGCGATGCTCGACGAAGCGCGTGTGGTGTTTGCTGATTTCTTCAACGCGACTCCCGCCGACGTGTCCTTTGGTAACAACATGACGACGATCGCGTTCCACCTTTCGCGCGGGCTCGCGCGGGGTTGGAAGGGGGGCGACGAGATCGTCGTGACGGAACTCGACCATCACGCGAACGTGGCGCCGTGGCGGGCGATCGCGCGTGATCGTGGGCTCATCGTGCGGTCTGTGCGTCTCGATCCACAGACCTTTCGCCACGATCCCGATTCGCTCGCAGCGGCAATTGGTCCGCGCACGCGTCTCGTTGCCATCGGCGCGGCGTCTAACGCGCTCGGCACCATCAGCGATGTCGCGGCCATATGCGCAATGGCGCGCGAGGCCGGCGCGCTCTCGTTTGTGGACGCAGTGCATTATGCGCCTCACACATTGCTGGACGTGCAGGCCATCGGCTGCGACTTCCTCGCGTGCTCGTCGTACAAATTCTACGGACCGCACGCAGGAGTCCTGTACGGCCGCCGCGGTCTCGTGGATAACGTCGACATCCCTCGCCTGGATCCCGCGCCTGCCGATGCGCCCGAAAAGCTCGAGACGGGCACGCAGAATCACGAAGGCATCGTGGGCGCAGCTGCCGCGGTGAAATACATCGCGTCAATAGGCGGTGATGCGGGCTCGCTCCGCGAGCGCCTCACGCGTGCCTTTGACTCGATCCACGAGCGCGGCGACGCACTGCTCGCGCGCATGTGGGATGGACTCAGTGCGATCGACGGCGTGACGATCTACGGCACACCGCCCGGATCGGTGCGCACGCCGACTGTTTCGTTCACGGTGCGCGGCTACAGCACGGAACAGGTCGCGCGACATCTGGTGACGACCGGCGTGTACGCATCCAACGGTGACTTTTACGCCGCCACAGTGGCCGAAGTGCTCGGTCGCGGCGCGGATGGATTCGTTCGCGCCGGCGCTGCCTGTTACACGACGGCCGACGAAATAGATCGCCTGGTCGACGGCATTCGCGCACTTCCACCAAAAGCGTAGTTCGGGCTACTTCTTTCTCGACACCAGCGTCTTTTCGAGCGCGGGCAGGAACTCCTCGTACTTCGAACCGGGGCTCCAGAGCACCCAGCCGTCGTAACCGCAATCGTACGTCGCCTTTTTCTGCGCGTTGATCTGCTCCGGACCGTAATGCGGTGATCCGAGTGTGAATGCCTGCAAGTACGGCCGCACATGCTCCGCTTTCGTCACGCCGATTTTCTGGTCGCGCTCGTGCGCCTTGCAGAGCGCGACCTTGATCACGTCATACGGCGCGGCATTCGGCGACGGTATGTTGAACGACCCGTGCGGATAGTGTGACGGATACACCATCGGCAGAAGGACGTCAGTCACCGGTGCGAGCTTTTCCCACCACTGGCCTACCTCGAGCGGTCCGCCAACGGTGGTGACCAGGCCGAAGATGTCTGCCGTCGTGCGCGCGCCAAGCTTGTCGAGGCGCCCGTTCGCTTCCTTCAAGTACGCAGCGAGGACGTCCGGTTTCTTCACATCCTTGCTGTCCGGAAAAACTTGCGGCGGCAGCGACGGATACGGCTCGGGGAACCTGATGTAGTCGAACTGCACTTCACCGAATCCCATTTTCACCAGCTCTTCCGCCACGCCGATGTTGTACTCCCAGAGCTCGTGATGATATGGATTGACCCAGGCGAGTGATTTCTTGTCGCGCCACACCGAGCCGTCCTGCTTGCGAATGGTCCATTCCGGATGCACGCGCGCTGTCACGGAATCCTTGAAGACGACCATCCGCGCAATCGCCAGGATATGATGAGCGCGGAGCGTGTCGAGCAGCGCAGGTAGTCCCTTGATGGTGCCGGACGTACCGGCGTTCCTGGCGAATTCGGGATTCGACGGCGCGTAGTTCAATCCGAACTCGTCCTTCATGTCGATGACGAGCGCGTTGATCTCGGTTTCGTCCGCCCACTGAATCAACTGCTTCATGCGCTTGCTGCTCTGCGCCGCGAACCGGTTGACGTACAGCGCACGCACCACCGGAAACTCACTGTCGACATTGATGCGAGCGACTGTGCGATTCACTGCGGTCGATGCAGGTGCCGGCGACGCAGTGGGCGTCGCGCGCTCTCGACCGGTGTCGGGTGACGTCGTCGCCGCGACGGCAGGCGGCAACGAATCCGGACCGCCGGCAGATCCGCCCTGCGTCGCCGGTGAACTTTTCCCACGTTCCGTTACGGAGCAGGCAGCTGAGGACACACCAACGAGCAACAGGGCGCAGCAACGCATGCGCGAACGACGAACGGACACGGTGATCGGGGAAAATGGTTAGCGACAAATCTACTCGGCAGCAGTATCCCCTTTGGCAGCTTTCGCGCCGGGCGATTGAGATTTCGCGCTATATTTCCTGCCGATGCGCCAGTTGCTCCTCCTTCCGCTCCTCGCGGCCCTGACCGCCTGCGGCGACGCCGCCCGCTCTGCTTCGCTTTCTCCAGCGGCTCCCGTCGCCGAATTCGTTCTCGCGGCTGGAGACTCGACGTTCTGGGTAACCAGCGACGCAAAGGGCATTCGCGTCAGGGGTGCGCCAATCAACCTTGCGCAGGTCGGCGGACGTTTCTTCGAGTTGTACGTCGTCGACAACGACCTGTCCTTTACGAACGCAGACCTCGTCGGGCAGAGTGTGTACCGGCGCGACCTCCGCACCGGCGACTCGACCATCGTCTTTACCGATAGCATCGTTCCGCACCTTGCGCGGGAATACGCGCGCGCGCACCCGGACGACCATCGGCTGGACCCCAATGAGGAGCCGGACGAGGAGCCGCTGCTACGCGCGTCGGCGACACTTGATATAGACGCCGCGCACGGTCCATTTGTGTCCTACTCACTGCACACCGACGTCGAGCGCGAACGTGCACCGCTCTGGCACGTGAGCCGCCGCGGTGTCATCGACCTGCGCAGTGGGCGCGCCGCCACGGTCTCCGATGTCGTCGGCCCAGCCATCGGCGACGTCGAACGCCGTCGCGACAGTGCCCTCAAGAGCGTACTCGACTCCGTGCGGAGCAGCCGCGACGAACGCGGTGTGCGCGCGTCCGCATTGCTCGCGCACTATCGGCTCGACCCGAACAGCTTCTCCATTACAGCGTCGGCCGGCGGGCCTGCTATCGCATACGCACTTCCTGGCTCCGGCGAAGGCGACGCAGGTCATGTGTTGCCACTCGATCCAATCAGCTTTGCACAACCCGCATGGTGGCAGGACGTCGAGTCGTCGCTGCCCATGAGTTCGTCCGACGGATCGCGTGAGGTCTGGCGACACGGCGCGTATTCGGTGGTCGTTCGCTATGACGCGTCGGGCGACGCACGACTCTCGATGCGTGACAGCACCTCACGCGAATGGGCCATCGGCCCCGTCTCCGCGCCGGCAACGCACATCTTCTGGCTCGACGGACCACGCCTGGACGGTCCGACGAGGCACGCACTCTCGCGTGCGTTCGACGAAGCCGCGAGCTACGGGTCCGAAACCAAGGTCGCAAACGCGCACCGTGGTTCAGCCGTGTTCCTCGCATCACGATGACCGCTCCGAACGTCCGCGCGTCGACGCCGCGCGCCTCCAAGGCAGTCGTCGCCGACCTCATGATGCCGCATCAAGCCAATGGTTTGCGAAAGCCATCGGTTTTCGGCGGCGTGGTCATGAACATGGTCGACCGCTGCGCCGCTCTCAGCGCCATGCGTCACGCCAAGGGACAGGTCACGACGCTCTCGATCGACCGCATCCTGTTCAAGGAACCGATCTTCGTCGGAGAGCTGGTCGAAGTGCGGGCGCGCGTCGTGCGCGTCGGCCGGACGTCAATGTCCGTTCTTGCCAACGTCTACGCCGAACACATCGCCTCGGGCGTACGGCGTCACACCAACGAGTGCTGGCTCACGTTCGTACATTTGAACGACGAAGGGAATCCGGCGCCGGTCCCCTCACTGTTGCTCGAGACGGATGAAGATCACCAGCTGAACGAGCTCGCGAACCGTCGTCGCGAACAACTGCTGGCCGAGCCCGACTGAATCTCACTAGATTCCAATCATGCAGCTTTTCACCGTCGACCAGGCCAATCGCACGCTTCCTCTCGTGCGCAAGATCGTCGAGGACGTCGTGCGTGAGCACAGGCGCTGGCAAGAGGCCGTTGTCGAACTCGACCTCGCCACCGCTGGCGCGCACTCCGATCTGCCCGACCCGCGCATCATTGCCCTCGAGCGCCGCATCCAGAAGATGGCGCGTGAGGTCGATGGTTTTCAGGCAGAACTCGAATCACTCGGCATTCAGCTGAAAGATCGCCGCATCGGGTTGATCGACTTCCCGAGCGAGCTCGATGGCCGGCCGATGCTGCTGTGCTGGCAGCTGGGCGAGCCCTCGGTGCAGTTCTGGCACGATCTGGATTCCGGATACGCCGGTCGCCAACCGCTTTCGCCGACGCTCGTCGGCTGAACTCCCGCAACTGAGAGTCATGAAGACAAAGAGCTTCACCGCGCCCGACGGCACAATCTGGGGCGTGAGCATCCAGTCGCCCAGCTCGAGCAATTCGATGATCCTTTTCCGTCACCCTGACGGTCGCACCTCGCGCCTCGACCGCTACAACTGGGTCCTCAATCAGGGCCCAGAAGCGCGCAGTGTTACTGCTCGGCTCGATACCGCGAAGGTGCTCGAACAGCTGGATGACGCCGCGATCAAGCGGCTGTTCGGGCGTTCCATGCCGGTGAGCCGTCCCGACGTTCTGGCGAACTCGATCGAAGTCGAAACTGCCTAGTATTTGTCATCCTGAGCGAGCGAAGCGAGTCGAAGGATCTGCACCTCGCTTTCTCAGGCTGAAGCGGCGTCTCGATACGGCACCTCCAACTCCATGCCGTCCTTCCCAATCAGCGTCCGTTCGAAGCACTGCCGAGCCTCTTTTCCCAAGTCGGCAGCGTCGCGGGAATAGCGCGCTGAAAAGTGAGTCAGCAGCAGCGTGCCCACGCCGGCGTCGCGCGCGACGATGGCGGCTTCGCGCGCTGTCGAATGCCCGGTCTCAACGGCGCGCGCCGCTTCCTCATCGCCGAACGTGGCCTCGTGGACGAGTACATCCGCGCCGCGTGCGATCTCAATCGTCGCTGAGCACGGTCTGGTGTCGCCCGTAATGACGATCTTCCGCCCGGACCGTGGTGCGCCGACGAGCTCGGATGGCTCAATCACCCGCCCGTCATCGAGCGTCACGGATCGCCCGCGATGAATTTCTCCCCACATGGGGCCCTCGGGAATGCCGAGCTCGCGAGCGTGATCCGGGTTGAATCGCCCCTTTCGGTCATCCTCGATGAGCGCGTAGCCGATCGCTCTCGCACCACGGTGATCGACGGAATAGGCCTCGATGGCGTAGTCCTTTCGCGCGATGCGCTGGCCCGGCTCCACCTCGGCGATCTCGAGCGGAAATGACAACCGGTCCATGCCGAATTCCTCCGCGCGTTTGAGCGTCCGCGCCGCTCCACGCGGGCCCCAAAGCCGCAATACCTCGGCCCGCCCCTGCAGGGCCATCGTGCGCAGGAGGCCAATCACGCCGATCACGTGGTCCGCATGGAAATGCGTGAAGAAGATGTCCTCGAGGCTGAACGAGACCCCGTATCGCATCATCTGGCGCTGGGTACCCTCGCCGCAGTCGAACAACAGCGTCTCTCCTTCGCGGACAACGGCGATGGAGGCTACGTTTCGCTCGACGGTGGGACGCGAAGCGGAGGTGCCCAGAAGGCGGATGGAAAGCGACATGGGCGCGAAATATAGCTCGCGACGGCCCGGCCCTTGCTTTGAAAACACGCCGGAAAAGGGTGTTGTGTAAACAGTTTTGTGGCGGCCGGTCAGCAAACGGGTCCGCAGTTTGCACACAATTGCAGATGTCGCGGACCTTGAAGGGCCGCCCATAACTCCAGGAGGAGCGGTAATGGCGATCAGACCGAATAATGAAGAGCGCAGCTTCGGCGCGGATCGGGAACAGCAGCGTGAAATCTCGAACGAAAGTGCGCGCGTAGCTCGCCCTTCCAACGGAGAGAACGTCGCGCGTCCTGACAGCGCGTCGGAATCTGGGTCGGCCCCGCGAGGGCGCAGTAACCGCGGATTTGCATCGATGGATCGCAGCAAGCAACGTGAGATCGCCAGCAAGGGCGGTCGCGCGGCGCACGAAAAAGGCACGGCCCATGAGTTCGATGCAGGCGAAGCTCGCGCCGCAGGACGGAAGGGCGGCGTCACCGTCAGCAAGAATCGCGAACACATGGCGGCGATCGGCCGCCGTGGCGGCGAAGCGCGTGGCGCCAATCGCGCGGCGCGTCTTCAGTCGCAGATGAATGGCGACGCGAACACTGCAGCGAGTGGAACGCAGAACGGATCGAATCGTTTTCAGGGTGATCGCGAGGTTGGCATCGTGAACAACACGCAGCCACGTGGTGCGAGCCCCACGCAGCCACCTCGTCCAAGCGGCAACTCGCTCGGCGGCGAATCCCGCAACCCCGGATTCGAAGATCGAAACGTCGAGCGGCCGTAGCATCGGCTGAGTGTTTTGTCGAAAGCGGCGCACCGTACTTCGGTGCGCCGCTTTCGTTTGAAGCAACAGCAAGTGCAACTGCCACCCGCGGATCACGCGGAAACGTGCGGACAAGCCTAAAAGTGAACGGTGAACGGTGAACGGTGAACGGTGAACGGTAGCAACGCTTCGTCAGCGTTCCAAAAACGCTTTGCAGTATCCGCGCGTTATCCGCGCGTTTCCGCGTGATCCGCGATGAAGCAGTTGAGTTGTAGTTGCTGTTGCAGTTGTAGTTGCTGTTGTAGTTGTAGTTGTAGTTGTAGCTCCAGTTCCAGTTCCAGTTCCGGTTGCGGTTGCAGTTCGTATCCTCGCGACTCGCCGCTTCAGCGTGCATTTTCATTGCTCGCCTCTCAGCCGCCCCGCGCCCGCCCATCGATGCTCTCCGCGCTGCTTCTCGCCTGTGCGCAACTCGCCGCAACCATTCCCCGTGCAGCCGACACCACTCTCGTCGGCGCACGGAATCCTGCGTTTGCCGCCGATGGACGGCTCGCGCTGAGCGTTCGAGGAGACATCTGGATTCGGTCGGCTGGAGAGCGAGGAGCGTGGACGCAGCTGACGTCCGGCCCGGCATGGGACCGGCACCCGGCCTGGACGCCAGACGGAACTGCAATCATCTACACGTCCGATGCAACGGGGAACGGTGATCTCTATCGTATCACGCTGAGCGCGGCAGGTGCGGTCACCGCACCCGAGCGCATCACAACGTCTTCCGAGCCGGAAGGAGAAGCGTCTGTCAGTAAAGACGGCACCCTCATCTTTTCCCGAGGGCGAGGCGCCGCCTCTAAGATCTGGCTGCGAACGGCGGCAGGCGTCGAACGGCGTCTCACAAAAGGCGAGAATGGTGCGGAGCACTGGGCCGCGTGGTCGCCCGACGGCAATCGCGTCGCCTATGCTGCCGTTCGCGAAGATCGCACTCGACTGCGCGTTCGCTATGTCATGGGCGATTCCGATCGCGTCGTCGTCGAGGACCGCGACGCTGAGCACCCGTCATGGTCGCCAAGCGGTGATCGCATTGCCTTCGCGACGCGCAACGGACGCGCCGGCGTCTGGGTGACCACACCAGATGCGAAGTACATCAACCTAATCAGCACACGTCGCGCCGAGCCTGCGTGGTCACCCGATGGCGGTATCATTGCGCTCGCCGAATTGCCGGGTCCGGACGTCGGATACAATGGCGACCCTGACCGGCTGGGCGATCGAGAACGCCGCGACGATCTCGGTACCACCGGACGCCTGTGGTTCGTGACGGCGCCCGTTGCCCCGGACGCGGGCATCGCGTCGTCTGCCGTGCCGATTTCCAATCGTCGCCAGCGTAATGCCGACACGTTCGCGGCGTTCTGGTCTCGGATGGACACGCTGTATTTCCGCGATGCCCCAGCGCGTCATGCGCGCTGGGACGCACTACGCAGCGCGTACACCGAGCGCGCGCTGGCGTCGACGTCCGACGCCGCACTCGAGCAGGTGATGCATGACGCGTTGCGCGAGCGCCCGCTGTTGCGCGACCCTGCTATCGGTCACGCCGCCGTGTCGAGCGCACATCCGATTGCAACCGCAGCGGGTCTCGAAGTGCTACGAAAGGGCGGCAATGTCGTCGACGCGGCCGTTGCGGTTTCCTTCGCGCTCGGCGTCGTCGAGCCTGATGCGAGTGGACTTGGTGGATACGGGCAGATGATCGTGAGCATGAAGCCAATGGAGCGGCCCACACTCATCGAGTTCATGACACGGGCACCTGAAGAGGCGACGCTGGCCAATGGCGCACTCCTTCGCCGAGGCATGAGCCCACCGGATGGTCCGGTGCTGGTGAATGTCCCCGGTACGCTCGCTGGAATGGAGCTCGCCTGGAAGAAGTATGGCAGCCACAAGGTCACGTGGTCCGACGTCGTCGCGCCCGCGATTCGAGCTGCGGAGCAGGGCTATGTCGTGAGCGAAGGGCTCGCGACGACACTGAGCACAGAGCGCGAGCACTTTCTGAAGTATCCCGGAAGTCGTGCGCTGTTCTTCGTAAAGGGCGAGCCTCTCAAGGCCGGCGATACACTGAAAAACGCGGATCTCGCGCGCACGCTGCGAACGATTGCCGACAGTGGAGCCTCTTCGTTTTACAGCGGCTCGATCGCGCGTCGCATCGTGGCCGATTTGCGTGGCCAGGGCAACGCGATGCGAACGAGCGACATGTCGCGCTACTACGCCGCCGAGCGCGAACCAGTTGCTGGTACGTATCGAGGATACACGTTGTATTCGAGCGCGCCGCCAGTTTCCGGCGGAGCAACGCTCGTATCGCAGCTCAATCTCCTCGAGCAGCAAAACTCCGGGAAGGCGTATACCGAGGACGCGGCGACTCTACATGCGATGCTCGAATCGTGGAAGCTCGTACCCGGTGGCCGCGGGCGCATTGCCGATCCAGGTCTGTGGCCCGTGAAGCTCGACGCCTACCTCAGCAAGGATTCAGCACGCGCACGCTGGCGCTGCTTCGATGCGCGCCGCGTGCTGACGCCAAACGATATTCGTGGCGACAGCTTGCCCTGCGCAAAGCAGTCGGGCACGCGCGTGTCATCGAGCGACGCACGCGATGAATCGGAGTCACAGTGTTCCGATCACGATGCATTTTCTGCCGAGCGATTCTGCCACAAGACGGGCACCACGGCGTTCGCTGTCGCTGATGCGGATGGAAACGTGGTGAGCGTTACGCAAACGCTGGGTACGTGGGGCGGCAACTTCTACGTGTCGCCAGGATTGGGCTTTCTTTACAACGACAAGCTGAATTCGTACGGCAGCGACCCCGACGAATACGGTGCTCGTCTGCCGAATGCTCGCCATGGCAGCACCCTCGCGCCAACGATCGCCTTTCGTGGCGACGGCGCCGCGCGTCGTCCAGTGCTCGCAGCCGCCGCAGCCGGCAATTCATGGATTACCTCGGCGGTGTACTCGGCGGTGGTCGGCGTGCTCGATCAGCATCTCGATGCGCAGCGTGCCATTGAGCTGCCGCGCTTCCTCATCGGTCAGCAGCGGGGCGAAGCGCGCAGCGAATATCTCATCCAGATCGAAGACGGATTCTCTCCGTCGATGATGCGTGATCTCACCGCGCTCGGTCACGTGTTTCAGCGGATTTCACTTCCGGGCGAGCTGCGAATGGGGTACGCAGCGGTCATTACGTTCGGCGACAAAGCGGTGACCGCTGGTGCCGATCCGCGCCGCGCGGGTGAGGCTGGAGCAATCGGATGCTCGGGCGATAAGGGCGAGGGCTGTAGGCAATAGTCCCGTCGTTCGGCGTGGGAGGGGCCAGCGCGCAGGTGCTCAGATAGCAGCCTGCAGCCTGCAGAGGTTCAGGTGGTGCGGCGTACAAGTGCCTCGTCCGCGCGCTCGAGATAACACCGCCTGTTGGCGGTCGGCTGCAGGCTGCCACCTGAGCATCTGAGTAGCATGTTGCCGTTGCTTCATCGCGAATTGCGCAGAGTGGCGCGGATAACGCCAAGGAATATCCGCAGGTATTCCGCCGAGGCGTTGCGAGTCTAATGCGCCGCGACGATCGACCGCCAGCGCGCCTCGTCGATATTACCACCCGAGATGACCACGGCGACCGGCCCACGGAATCGGCCATTGGCCGCAACGAGGAGCGCAGCCACGCCAACCGCCCCGGATCCCTCTGCCCGCAAGTCATGCTCTCGCGACAACCAACCTATCGCGCCGGCAATTTGATTCTCGCCAACAACGAGCATCTCATCCATGGCAAATTGGCCAATCGCCAACCCCTCGTCGTCGATCTGGCCAGAGAGTCCGTCCGCTAGTGTCGGTGGTGTGGCAATCTCGACACGCCGCCCGGCGTCAAGCGACTTCGCCATCGCATTTGTGACGTCACTTTGCGCACCGACGATTCGAACGTCGGGCGCCACCGCACGTAGCAGCGCCCCAATTCCGCCTACCAACCCACCGCCGCCAACCGGCACGATGACCGTTTGTACGCCGCTCAATTCCTCGAGAATCTCGAGTCCCACCGTGCCCTGACCTGCCAGGAGTGGCTCACCGGCGCAGGGATTCACGAATGTCATATCCTGCGCTTCGGCGTATCGCACCGCGGCATGGTGCGCCTCGTCGTAATGCGGTTCCGTTTCGTCGATCTCCGCGCCGAGCGCGAGTATTCCGTCACGCTTTACAGCGGGTGCGTCGGCAGGAATAAAAATGCGCGCGTGCATATCGAGCAGCCTTGCACTGAGCGCGACACCAAGCCCGTGATTTCCCGCTGACGACGCCACGATTCCCCGGCGACGTAACGCGGCAGGCAAGGTGGCGAGCGCGTTATACGCACCCCGCAGCTTGAACGAGCCCGTGCGCTGGAGGTTTTCGCATTTCAGGTAGACATCGACGCCCGCTGCTGCACTAAGGGCGCGTGAGTGAACGAGCGGCGTGCGCTCGACGACGCCGCGCAACAGATGCGCTGCAGCGATGACGTCGGAAGCAGAGGGAAGCATGTCGAAAAAATACACGCCGTCTGGGTCGACGCGAATCACGGTGTGACGTCGTGGCCGAGCGGTCGTCCTGTTGACAGTGGGGGATGTGTTGTTATCTTTGACCAAGTGACAGCGGCCCCGCACGGTTGCGGGGCCGTTCCTGTCTGGCAAACCCTCGTTCGTGGTGGGAAGCCGTCACGAGCCCGCGATACTGCGGGGCTGTAGCTCAGCTGGGAGAGCGCGCCGTTCGCAACGGCGAGGTCAG
>JBDTMO010000062.1:0-13791 GCA_039934235.1 bacterium
GGATGACATTCAGCAGGGCGCCCCTCCAGCCGCCGCCGCCGAGACGCGCGCCAAGACCACGGCAAAGCCGGACAAAACCGATAAGCCCGATCAGCTCGAGCAAAACGGGTGATCAGCGCTGGTGAATGAGAGCAACGAGCCGGCCTTTGCCGGCTCGTTTTCATTGGGGTCTGCACCTGATTGTCATCCTGAGCGAGCGTAGCGAGTCGAAGGATCTGCACCTGAGTCACCCAAGCCCATCTGTTCCGCCCCGGTTACATTCCAACGCTGTCCGTTTACTGACAGTTGCACCGGGGATTCATGCTTCGAAATACACTGCTTTACCTTTCCAATCAGCCACGCGTTTTCAAGTTCGTTCGCAACAACCGGCTCGCGAAGCATTTCGCCCGCCGATTCGTTGCGGGTGAGACCGTGGACGAGGCGCTCGCGGCAGCGCGAGAGCTCAATGCAAAAGGAATCACTGTCTCGCTCGATCTGCTCGGCGAGAGCGTCTATACCGAAAAAGAAGCCCGCGGCGCACGCGACGAGTATCTCGGCCTGCTCGACCGCATCCACCAGGCGAAGCTGCAGGCCAATGTCTCGGTGAAGCTCACGGCGATGGGCCTCGACATCGATCACGAACTGTGCATCGCGATCATGCAGGACATCCTCGGCCGCGCGCAACAGTACGAAAGCTTCGTGCGACTGGACATGGAGTCGAGCGCGTACACGGACATCACGCTGAAGCTCTTCGAGGATCGCCTGTTTCCCGTCTACAAGGCAAATGTCGGCGTCGTGCTCCAAAGCTGCCTGTATCGTACCTTCGCCGATGTCGAGCACATGAACGCAATCAGGTCGCGAGTGCGCATTTGCAAGGGCGCGTACAAGGAGCCGCCGTCAGTGGCGTACCCCGACAAGAAGGACGTCGACGCGAACTATGTGAAAAGCATGCGTGAACTGATGCTCAATGGGAATTATCCCGGCATCGCGACGCATGATCCGGTGATCATCACTGAAGCAAAGCGCTGGGCAAAGGAACAGGGTATCGCGAACGACCGCTACGAGTTCCAAATGCTGTACGGAGTCCGGCGCGATTTGCAGGAAGGGCTCGTCAAAGAGGGCTATCGCGTCCGCTGCTACGTTCCATTTGGCACGCAATGGTACCCGTACCTCATGCGTCGCCTTGCTGAACGCCCCGCCAACGTCGCCTTTATCACCGGCAGCGTCCTCAAGGAGGCGCTGCACGGTAACAAGTAGCGAGCGGTCCATGCCCGGACAGCATCTTCCCGCCGATCACTCGCGCGGCGACGCCAATACGATCGGCGGCTATGCCGCCGTGCATGGCCGGCCCGCCGCTTTCGAAGGGACCGACGGTTTGTCGTACAGCGTCGAGATTGTCACTGCGCCGACTGGGCACGCCGAGCGTCCATGGGGAGCGTACCTGCTCTTCGTCCAGTGGGGACGCATCGGCGCGACGTCGCCCAGCGGTCATCTCGAAACGGACTACCTCGCGGAGTCTGATACGGAAGACGACGCTCGGGCTGTGGTCGGCGCACTCTCCCTTGGTCAAGTGCGCGATGTATTGCACGCGCTGATTGCCGGCCGGTCCAACGGCGAGAACACGCGCCGCTGGTTCGACGTCATGCACGACGAGTCGGACGCGAGCGGCGACGAGTGACGGATCGAGCAGCAGTACACGGTGTGGTGCTCAGCGGCACGGGCGGCATCTGGCGCGTGCAACGCGACGACGGTGTCACCATCGATGCGTCGCTACGCGGACGAGTGAAGAAGAGCAATTCAGGGAAGCGCGCCGACGGGTCGCTCAGGCGCGACACGATTTCCGCCGCTGCAGACACGCTCAAGCTCACCATCGGCGATCGCGTCGTGCTCGAGCAGGACGGCGACGAAGCCGCGGGCGCGATTTCCGAAATCCTTCCTCGGCGCTCACAGCTTGCGCGCCGCAATCCCGGCGGCGGTCACGGCGAGCGCATCGTCGCGGCAAATGTCGATCAGGTGGTCATCGTCTTCGCCGCGGCCAATCCAGAGCCGCATCCACGCATGCTCGATCGATTTCTCGTCATTGCAGAGGCGAATGAACTCGCAGCGCGCATCGTCATCAACAAGGTCGAACTCGTTGGCGGGGCGGGCGAAGCGCGCAAACGATGGATCGACTACGAGCGAGCCGGCTACACGATTCACTACACGAGCGTAAAGCAACACGAAGGTCTCGAGCAACTGCACGACGCGTTGGCCGGCGTGGTGAGTGTGCTCACCGGCCCGTCGGGCGTCGGCAAGTCGTCGCTGCTCAACGCGATGTTCCTCGGGCTCAACCTCCGTGTCGGCGAAATCAGCGAGTCCGTGAACAAGGGTCGCCACACGACTGTCGGGGGATTTCTGCACCCCTTGCCCGGCTCCGATGGCGGCTACGTGGCCGACACGCCTGGATTGCGCGAAGTCGGCATGTGGGCTCTCTCACCCACAGAGCTGGACCAATGCTTTCCGGAACTACGTCCGTTCCTCGACGGGTGTCGCTTTGCCGATTGCCGCCACAGCGTCGAGCCGGGATGCGCGGTGCGCGAGGCGGTGGCGCGCGGCGACGTGAGCAAGGCGCGGTATGAGTCGTTCATCAAGCTGCGTGAAGAGCTCGAGGGCGTGAAGCCGTCGCGGTAGGTCGAGGTCATTCCGGCCACGTGGCTGGAACTATATGTCGTCGGGCTCGTACAATCGCCATCCCACCAGCGAGCTCCAAATGCGTCCAGGTATGCTTGCCGCAGCATGTACGGCCCTCACCGCACCCGGCTTGCTCGCGCAGGGCAGTGCGGCACTCATGCACGCCAGGCAGCAGTTCGACGCGCGCAACTGGGACGTTGCAAGGCAGGAATACGCGGCCATTGCAAAGGCGTCGCCGACAGACGTCACGCCGGTGCTCTATCTGGGTCGCATCGCGCTGGCGCAAGGCGATAACGACGAAGGCATCAAGCAGTTCGAGCACTGCGCAGCGATCGACGAAAAGGTCGCCGATTGCCACCTCTGGCTTGGCAACGCACTCGGCAACGCCGCGCAGCGCGCGAACAAGTTCAAGCTGCCCTTTCTCGCCAAGCGCACGAAGCGCGAGTTCGACCGCGCCGTGGAGCTCGACCCCAACAGCATCGATGCGCGCTCCGGCGTGCTCCAGTACTACATGCTCGCACCAGGATTCCTTGGCGGCAGCATGGACAAGGCGAGAGAGCAAGCTGCGGAGGTCGATAAACGAAGCAAGCTGCGTGGTGCGCTCGCATACGGCCTGCTAGCCGATCACGAGAAAAACGCGCACGACGCCGAGGCCGCGTATCAGCGCGCGGTGGCCGCGGCGCCGGACAGTGTCGTCGGCTACAACGGCCTCGTGAATCTCTATGTGCGGGAGAAGCGTTGGAGCGATGCGTTTGCCATGCTTGATCGCATCGCGACGCGCATTCCTGCGGAACAGAACATCCCACTCGCCATCGCACGGGTCGCGTATCTCAGTGGCGAGCAACTGCCGCGTGGTGAGGAGGCGGCGAAACGATGGATCGCAAATCCGCCACACGACGCGAGCACCAACTCACACGCGGCGGCTCATCTTCGCCTGGGCAACATCTACGAAAAGACGGGACGCAGGGAGCTCGCGCGTGCGGAGTACGAAAAGGCGCTGAGCCTCAACCCGAAACTCGAAGATGCGAAGAAGGGACTCGACGCCGTGAAATAACCGGCAGCGAGTGAATCGCTACCAGCTTCCTCGTTCGCCCGCGACCTCGATCACCTTCGCGATGCGGTCCGCAGCATGGCGCCAGTTGGCCTGCACGGCGTTCTGCGCTGCGTCAACCTCGCCTGAATCGATCGCGTCGATGATGGCGTCGTGCTCGGCGACGGATGCCTTGATGTCGCTCGTCAGCATGCTGATGTACATGCGGATGTAGCGCTCCGCCTGCGGCTTCACGCTGTCGTGCATGGCGATGAGCCGAGGGCCGGCGCACGCCTCCACGATCTTGCGATGCAGGCGCTCGTCCGCCTCGTAGAGCCGGCCGTGATCGATCGGCGTCGCGCGCCCTGTGCGGTAGAAGTCCGCGTTGAGCGCCTTCATCTCCTTGGTGAGGGTGCGCCGCTCAGCCACCGGCAGACCAGCGGCCCACCGCGCACCCAGCCCCTCCAATTCACCGACGATGTTCAGCAACTCGTGCACATCGGCGCGGGTGAGCGGCGCAACGGTAAGCCGAGCCTGTTGCGCACCCGGAGCACCGACGACGAAGCCTTCTTGCTGCAGCCGTTGCAGCGCCTCTCGCACAGGCGTACGGCTCACGCCCAGTCGCGCCGCAACTTCCGTTTCCACAACCCGGCTACCCGGCGCGAGAAGCCCCTGCACAATCAGGTCGCGCAGCCGCTGGTACACCTGCTCAGGGCGCGACCCGTGTGGTGCCTCTGACGCCGAGTCGTCCTCCACGGGATGCGCGCCGCGTGGCCCCCGCGAAGGGGTCTGGCGTGCGTTGGTGGTTGTGCGGCGGGCAGGCATGATGGGCAGGTGTGCGGGCTCGTCTCAAATATAGGGCAAGAAGTTCCGGTGTGCGCATCTTGATATTCACCCTCGTGTGCAAACTGTGACGCGGCGCACGTCTCCCCTCCGTGGTCTCACCCTGGAGGAACTCATGCGCATTACCAGCTTTCTGCGGCATCGGCGTAGCGCGTCGCCGTTGCTCGCCGCCGCCCTGCTCACTTTTCCTGCTGCTCAACCACGAACCCTGGAGTCTCGAGGCACAGTTGTCGTCGCTGGACGAGTGACCGACTCCGCGGGCCAACCAATCGGCACGGCGACCGTGTCGATCATCGCGCGCAACCTGTCAACGCTGACGGGCTCGGATGGTCGATACACGCTGGTCGTGGCTCGGGCGGTAGATCGAGAGCAGGTGACGTTGCGCGTCGCCATGATTGGTTTTCAGGCGCGGACGATGGCCGTGTATCTCAGCAGCGACACCGTGCGCGCTGACGTTCGATTGACCACTGCACCTGCGCAACTGAACGAGGTTGTCGCAACATCGGTGCGAGACGAAGCGTCGGTGCAACAACTGGGGCTGACGACAGCTGCCGCGCCACGGGTGGCTGGCATGGCGACGAAGGCAATCGGCGGCTACCAGCAACAGAATCATCCGGGCTGGCCGCGCCGCGTGCGTGCCGACGGCGGAAACACCGAAGCATATGACCACATCGACGAGAATCCATTTCGCTCGCCGCGCGTAGCGCCGATGTCGACGTTCTCCGTGGATGTGGATCGCGCTTCATACAGCAACGTGCGCCGGTACCTCACGCAGGGTCAGCTTCCGCCCAAGGATGCCGTCCGCATCGAAGAGTTGGTCAATTACTTCCCGTACGACGATCCTGCACCGGCGTCGAGCGGCGCGCCGCTGCGCGTGACGACGGAAGTTGCAGCGGCGCCCTGGAACGCACAGCACGATCTCGTGCGTATCGCGTTGCGCGCGCGTGACGTGGACATGCATCGCGCGCCACCGAGCAATCTCGTCTTCCTCATTGACGTCTCGGGTTCGATGCAGGGCCCAACACGACTCGGGCTCGTAAAGCAGGCGCTCGGCCTGTTGGTCAATGAGCTGCGTGAAGAAGATCGTGTCGCGATCACGGTGTATGCGGGCAACGCGGGCCTTGTGCTGCCATCCACGTCGGGCGCGGACAAGCAGCGCATTCTCGCCGCACTCGACGGACTCGAGGCTGGAGGTTCGACGGCGGGCGGAGCGGGAATTCGCCTCGCGTACGATGTCGCCCAGAAGAGTTTCATCGCTGGCGGGAACAACCGCGTCATCCTCTGCACAGACGGTGACTTCAATGTCGGCCAGTCGAGCGACGGTGAGTTGGTGCGCCTCATCGAGCATCGCCGCACCGAGGGCGCGTTCCTCACGATACTCGGCTTCGGCATGGGCAACTACAAGGATTCGAAGATGGAAAAGCTCGCGGGCGCCGGAAACGGCAACTACGGCTACATCGATGACTTGCTCGAAGCGCGTAAGATGCTCGTCAAGGAAATGGGCGGCACGTTGTTGACCGTCGCGAAAGACGTAAAGCTGCAAGTCGAGTTCAATCCGGAGCGCGTGCAGGCATATCGGCTGCTCGGCTATGAAGACCGGCTGTTGCGCGACGAAGATTTCTCGAACGATGCGAAGGATGCCGGCGATGTTGGCGCGGGTCATACTGTGACCGCGCTGTACGAGATCGTGCCTGCTGGCGCGCCGATGGACGTCACACTGCCCGGTGTTGCCGCGCTACGCTATCAGCGCGTAACCGGTGAGCGTTCGTCGAGCGACGAGTTGTTGCACGTGGCAATGCGTTACAAGGCGCCGGACGGAGACCGCAGCGTGCTCGCGACGTATCCGGTGCGCGCCGAACGTCGTTCGCCATCGGAGTCCATGCGCTTTTCGAGCGCTGTCGCGGGGTTCGGAATGCTGCTTCGTGAGTCGTCACTGGCCGGCACGTTGACGTGGCCCCAGATGCTCGACCTCGCGCGCGGCGCGCGTGGACACGACGAGGATGGTTATCGCGCGGACTTCATTCACATGGCGGAACGGGCGGCCAATCTCACCAGGAAAGATGTGGTGAGCCGGAGATAGCGTCGTGCGGTTACCTCCGTCAGTCAGCGCTTGAAGCACCGTTCCGGCTGCTCAGCTGGCCTTCAAGCGCTGTTCTCGACAACCTCGGACCGGTGCGACATCATTGGTCATGACCGACTACCAACATCTCGTCGTCGAAACGACTCCCGAGGGAATTCGCACCATTACGCTCGATCGTCCCGAGCGCCTGAACGCCGTGAATGACGCCTTGGCGTTCTCGGTTGGAGACGCCCTCGCTGACGCAGGAGCGGACGACGCGGTGCGCGTTGTCGTCATTACAGGAGCCGGCCGCGCATTTTGCGCCGGTCTCGATCTGGCCGAGCCGCCCGCGCTTCCGCAGGCGACGCGTGCGGACAGGCTCGATCCGTACGCGTGGGTGGGCAACTGGGTGCAGCGCGTCGTCGCATGCGAAAAGCCTGTGATCGCCGCTGTAAACGGACCGGCCGCCGGCGCGGGCTTCGGACTCGCACTCGCGTGCGACATCCGGCTCATTGCCGAGTCGGCGAAACTCACGGCCGGTTACGTGCGGCGTGGGCTGAGTCCCGATGCCGGCGTGAGCTACTTTCTGCCGCGACATGTCGGGCTCGCGCGCGCTTCTGACATTCTGTTGAGTGGCCGCGATGTGGATGCCACGGAGGCGCTGCTCATAGGGCTCGCGACGATGGTCATTCCCGACACCGAATTTCCCGGCGCCGTGGCGAGCTACGCATCGCGCCTCGCGCTCGGCGCACCGATCGCGCAGGCGCTCACGAAGCGGTTGCTGGTGCAGAGCTTCGACAAATCGCTCGACGCGTCGCTCCGTGATGAGCTTACGCAAATCAAGGTCTGCTTTGGCACGAAGGATGTGAGCGAGGCGATCGCGGCGTTTCGCGAGAAGCGGCTGCCGACGTTTCAAGGCCGCTAATCCTCTTGTCATCCTGAGCGCAGCGAAGGATCTGCACCAGCTGTTGCGCTGCCACGCCACCGGGCTTTCGATTCGCCCGGCTTGCTACGGCTTCCGCGACCAGAGCAGGATGACGCCGCACTTTGTATTCGCACTACCGTACCCCAACGGAACTTCGCCGAAGCCGCGATACACCTCGATTGCTTCGATGGTGCTCAGCAGCTCGGCATTCAGGTCGAATTCGCGCTGCCAACTCGGCGGCGAATTGCCGCCCTTTGCCACAACGACGCCGTCGAGAATGACCTGGAAGTAACAGCGTTCCTTGGTGTTGTAGGCGATCTGCATGTTGAGCGGAGGGCTTTCGCAGCCTCGGCCCTTGCATTGCGGAGGCGTGTAAATCGAGACACCGCTCAGTGCACGAAGCACGTCCGGAAGCCGGCGATGCTCATTCTTTCGCAGCATTTCCGTACCGAGAAACTTGCCGAAGCCGAGCCGCCGCCGCTCTTCGAAACCGGCCAGTCCGATTCCGAAACGCTCACGCGTCGCCACTGTCTTCACCGAGTCGAGCGTCACAACGCGGCTCAAGTAGATCCGCCGGTCGAGCGTCTGATTCGCCACGATTGCAATCTGCGTATCCAGGGGTCCATAACCCACCCGTCGCGCCGTCACGCGTTGCGTGCCTTCGGGTATGCGTATAAAACGGAATTGGCCGCGCTCGTTCGTCCGTTCGCTCCGCGAGAGGTCCGGGAGCACAACATCAACGTTGGCGATTGGCTCGCGCGTTGAGTCGGTGAGAACCGTCCCTGTAAACGTCGCTCCGTTGGCGAGCACGCGGTCAACGACAAGATCAGCGCGCCCCAGCAGGCCGTCGGCGACCTGTATCGTGAGCGGCTCGCCAGCCAGGTTGTCATCCGTCACGCTTACCGTGAACGCCTTGCCAAGTGGAATGCCGCAGAGGCGGAACCTGCCCGCCGAATCCGTGCGTGCTGCAGCCGACCGATTCGGTTTACCGCCCGTCGGGGCAACGTCATAACCAAACTCAGTCCACGCGGCGAATACCTTCACGTTCTTCTGCGGAACTGTGTCGCCACGCAGCGTCACACTGCCGACGACAAACCCCTCTTGCAACGTGCGCCTCGCGGGACAGAGTAGTTCCATCACCTGCTGCGCGACCGGAACACGGACACGCAAAGGCTCGATCCCATCGGTGAACAGCAACGCAGACTGATGCACCGCGCCCACCGCGTCGAGCGAAGCAGTGCGAACCTCGACGGCATACTCGCCAGGCAGTACGCCGGCGATGGCGAATCGGCCCTCAGCATCGGTGACGCCTTTCAGCGCGGTGCCGAGGAGTGCCACACGCGCGCCCGTGACTGCTCGTCCGGATAGCGAGTCCGAGACAACACCCGAGAGGACCAGCGGAGGGCGCGACCAGATCGTATCACGGCCCCGCGTCATGAGCGCCAGCTCGCCACCACCGATCTTGATCTCGACGACGTGGACTTCCATCGTCTTTGGCGCACCGCCAAATCCGCCCGTCAAGCGCTGCGCGAGCGCTGGCATGTGGATACTCCAACGCGAAATCGCCCATGCGCCATTCGCCATGCGGACGAACGCCATCTCTCCGCCCGCCTGACCGTCCTCCTGCGCGCGCGTCACGTTCGCGTAGCGAAACTCCAGACGATCCAGCTCCGACGTTCTCTTATCCAGCCAGATTGTGCCGCGAATCTCCGGCACCTCTCGGCGATTGCGCGCCGGCTCGAACGCCAGCCCGAAGCGATTGTTCTCGCGATCACGCGCAATTCGGAAGCAGTGGTCATCGAGAAACTCGTCCGACAGGAGGATGTCCAGATCGGGTGCGTAATACATCTTCCCGCCATCCGCGACGTCAACAACGTAGCCCAGGCGGCGAAGCTCTTCCTTTGGCTGTGCAACCCACGGCCGCGCGCCGAAGCTCTTGTTCAACTTCGAAGTCTGCGTGCGCACGCGTCGCCCATCCGCATCGAGCGTCCGGTCATACGTCACGACAGTTGCGCCCAGTGTGCGATCCGCTGCGGAGATTTGCGTCGCCGTAAGCGCCGTGCGGACCTGCTCCCAAATGGCATATGTCGCGGCCGCGGTATCAGCCCGCACGCGACAGACGCTCGCATCGACGACGCGTACCGTGTCGAGCGCGAACGGCACGCTGCTCAGCGACAATTGATGCATGAGCTCCTTGCCGGCGCTCAGCGGCATGGCGTCGGTCGTTGCTGGACGGAAGCCGATGCGCAATGTGCGAATGCGGTACACGCCCGCGACACTTGCTGCGACGCGATACTCACCGCGCTCGTTCGTCAACGATCGTGCAACGACCTGACCGTTCGCATCGATGAGCAGTACCACCACGCCGGAAATACCGACGTCACTCCCGGGCCGAACAACGGTGCCACGAATGGCCTGCGCGCTCAGCAGCGCTGGCAGAATGCACAGTGCGGCAGTGAGCCAACGAAGTCTCACGGTACCTTCCGCGGCGCCATGCCAACCGTTTCGGTGGAATCGAGTTGCACGCTTCTGCGTCGTGTCACCAGCGACACCGACATGTGCGTCGCTTCCAGAGTGAGGGCGATATTCACGGGTACGAAACCAGGGGAGCGCACGTGCAACACTCGCCGGCCGCGCGTCGAAGACAGCGCGAAGCGTCCCTCCTCGTCGGAACTCGTGGACGCCGAGCTTCCGTCGATAGTTACGGTTGCGCGGCTTAGCGGCACTCCAGACTCGAGCGTGATCGTGCCGACGACGATCGTCGTCTCGTCAACCGGCGCCGCGCTCACCGCGCGTCGCTGGAGCACGAGATTACCGCCGAGCGTGATGAACACTTCCACGTCTGCGCCCGCGAGCGTCGCCTCGAGTGCGGAGCGAACCGTGAAGGTATCTCCAACCAGCCGAACACCGCCCGATGGAAGGAGATCTTTTGCGAAGACGAGCGGCAATCCTGACGCACGGACGATGGCGGACAATCCTTCGGCGCGGGTCGCGGCGTTCACGCCAAGCGTGATGCGAGCCGTAAGCGCCGGCAGCGTTGTGGGATCGACGATCGATGCGCGCAATGTGCTCTCTTCGGTCTGTCGCACAAAGCGCAACGGGGCCTGCGCATGAACTGCGTGACCCACGCCGACCGCGAATGCACCGAGCAAGAAACGGGTCAGCATGTTGCCCTCATCGCCGCGGACTCATCGTCACGGTGGTGCCACGCCACTCCAACTCGGCACCAAGCGTGATCGCGATCGCGCCGAGGATTGCGTGCGAACTCTGGCCCTGAAAGCGGCCCGTGAGCCGGCGCGCACGCATGCTGGAATCAGCGACGAGCACTTTCACGTCGTACCAGCGCTCCAGCGTCTGCCGCACTTCGTCGAGCGACGCGTCGTCAAATGAGAGATCGCCGCGCGCCCAGCGAAAATGGTCGGCAATGCTTGCCTGAGGCCGTGTCGTCACGCGTCCGCTGCCGCCCAGCTGTCCGAACTCGCCGGCGCGCACCACCACGCCCTCTGCTGAATGCACGACAGGCGACGACGCGGTATCAGGCTTTCGTCCGAGCGAAACAGCGCCCTCAGCAACGGCCACCGTCACGATCGAGTCGCTCGCGTATGAACGAATCACGAAACGCGTGCCGATATCCTCGGCGACCGCCGACCCGGCATGCACACGAAAGGGACGCGACTCGTCGTGCACAACATCCAGGATCGCCTCGCCGTCCACTCGAATCTCGCGCGTCTGCACGCCAAAGCCGGGAAGAATCCGTACACGTGTCAGAGGCGCCAGCGTAACATGACTGCCATCCGACAGCTGCAGGTCGACGCGCTCTCCTCGGCCGGTGGAATACTCTCGCGCTGTGGGAACGTGCCGGATGCCCGCACGGGCATCGCGCTGGATCTGGCGGATAGCCGCTCCGCTCGCGATCGCGACGAGGAACGCGGCAGCAATGCCGGCGGCACGCCGATACCGGATGACGAACGTGTGGAGACGATTCTCAGTGCGTGGTGCGAAATCGATGACTGGCCGCAATTCCTGCGTCTTCATCCTCGCGCGCAAGCCAAACCAAAGTGCGTCGACGTTCACTTCCGCGATCGGACGCGGGATATCCCAAAGTGTGCGAAGTGTATTGACGCGAGCATGGTGCGCGTCGCTCTCCGACAACCATTGGTCAATTCGTTTCGACTCGACGGACGAACAATCCCCCGTGATGAATCGCGCGAGCTCGGCGTCCGACGGCGTGTGCATGCGGACAAGACACGCCTTCTTGCCGCGACCCCTAACGCTGTGTCGCCCCGAGACCGCCTACGGCCGGATCCACGGTGCGAGCTGGTCGCGCAGCAGTGCAAGCGCGCGCGACATGTGGATTTCCACCGTCTTCGGCGAAATCCCCAGCACCTCAGCGACCTCGGCGTAGCTCAGATGATCGTCGCGGACGAGCGAGAAGACCTCGCGGCAGCGTAGCGGCATCGAGCGCACCGCGCTCTCCAACGCCGCCGCGAGATCATCCGCGAGCAGACCAGCGTCTGCAGCATCGACACCTGTCGCGCCGGAGTTTTGCCGTACGGACCGGTCGCCAAACTCGAGCGTGATGCGCTCGTGGCGCACATGGTTCAAGGCGCGATTGCGGAGCGACGCGAACAGATAGGCGCGGACGCTGCCGGGCACAGCGACCCCGACGCGATGGTCCCACAGCCAGCAGAAGAGGTCCTGGGTCAGTTCCTCCGCGACCGCCTTCGAGCCCACGTACCGGTGCGCAAGCGCGCACAGCGCGGCTGCGTACCGGCGAAACAACGCCTCGAACGCCGCATGGTCGCCTGCTCGGAACCGCTCGAAGTTGAGCCGATCCGACAGGTCAAGTACATCACCGCGCCGAGCAGCGTCCGAGGATGACATCGTGACTCAGTATGTTGTGCGCCGCTGCAACTTGTCAAAACACCAACCCAAAACGGCCGCTCGGTCTAAACCGCGCGTCCAACAGCGAGCACATTCCACGTGCTCTCCGTAGGCGGTGCGTCGGAATCAAAGGCGCGAAGCTCGAGCAGCTGTAGCCCCGCCGCCTCGAACAGCAACGCAAGCTCCTGTGGAAAGAAGAAACGCATCGCATGCGTTTCGTGCGACTCCGCCACGACCTGCTTGTCCTTCAAGCGCCAAACTCGATAGTCCACATTGGCGCGATGCGCAAAGCTGTCGAGCTGTGTGCGCACGGAGCGAATGACCTGTCCGCCCGGCGCATCCACGACTTTCGTCCGCTCACTGGGCCGCAGGGAAAGCACGGCAGGTCCGTACCAGACGTCGCAAACGAACAGTGCGCCGGGCCGTAAATGCGCTCGCACCGTATGCAGGGCGGCGCGCACCGCCTCGTTCGTGACCTGATAGCCAAGCACCGCGAACATCATCAGCGCCGCGTCGAATGGGGTGCCGCCCAGTCGAACCGATGTGATGTCGCCTTCCACAAAGCTTGGCTGTGGCGAGAGCTCGTCGAGCGACTGCTCCGCCTTTACGCGGGCGATGCGTAGCATCTGCGGCGAACGGTCGACACCAGTCACTTCGTATCCGTGCTGCGCGAGCCGGATAGCGTGCTGACCGGTGCCGCATCCGAGGTCGAGCACTGCCGTGCCCTTGAGATCGTGCGCACGGAACAGCCGCTCCAGCAACGCCACCTCGGCGTCGTAGTTCTTGTCCTGATACAGCAGGTCGTATTGCTCGGCGTAGGCAGCACCAAAAGTGTCACTCATGCAAGAATCTCCTTGACTGCGTCGCACACTCGTTCGAGCTGATATCGGTGAGGCTGAGGCCAGAAGGCAGATACAACCCACCCACGCGAGGTTCGCTGACGTGAATGTGCGCACTCGCGCCGCTCACGCCTGCCTCTTATACGCGACGGCGCGGTCCTCTATTTCTTCTTCGCCTTCACTCACGTCGCGATCGCGAGCCACGGTGATGATTGCGACGCCAGCGAGGATCACGGCCGCGGCAAGCAGCGTGCGGGATGTGACCGGCTCGTTCGCGAACGCCCACCCTAACAACACGGCGACCACCGGGTTCACATACGCGTACGTCGCCGCCTTGGCCGCAGTCGTGTGCGCGAGAAGGTAGACATACGCCGTGAAGCCAATGAGCGATCCAAACGTCACCAGGTACACGAAGCCAAGAATCGAGCGTGACGACGCGTGCGCGAGATCCACCTGTGAAAACTCGCCGGAAATTGCCGCCGCGATGACGAGCAGGGCTCCGCCGGCCAGCATCTGCGTCGCCGCGCCGTTCAAGCCCGAACTGGCTCGCGGCGCATGCTTG
>JBDTMO010000063.1:0-13786 GCA_039934235.1 bacterium
TACGCCAGCGCGCTGAGGACTCGGCGCTTGTCGTCCGTGAGTCCGAACGGCCGGATGGACGAGAGACGCAGCGCGCCGACGACGCGTTCGCGCACGTTGAGTGGGATGCCCAGCGCCAGGAGATCCGCGAGGGGATCGACGTCGTGCTCGCCCGTGCGTGCAGTGTTCACTGCATCCCCGATCAGCGTGAGCGTCCCATCACTCCGCTCCGCGGCCGCTTCGGCGTGCTGCACGGTGTAGGTGAGCAGGCTGGAGCTCGATTCTGACTGGGACGTGGCGTGCGATCGTCCCGCCATATGCAACGTACCATCCGTCTCGCGCATGAAGATCTCGCACCGGTCCGTGCCCATCGCGCTGCGGATGACAGCCGCGATCGCATCGAGTGCGTCCTCCGCGCGCGGCGCATTGAGCGTCTCTGCGCCCAGCGTCGCCAGTTGATCGATCTCATCCGCCCGCGCCCGCGCCAGCTCGGCCTCGCGCCGCCGCCATTCCAACAGTTGCGCCGCCACGATTCCGGTGACGAGGAAGGCGAACAGCACGAGCCAGTCCAGCGGATCGGCGATGACGAAGGTGTAGTACGGTGGAAGGAACACCCAGTTGAACGCGAAGAACGCTGAAACGGACAGCGAGAGTCCGAGCGCGCGTCCACCGGCGGAGCTGCCGCCGAGCACCACGAGCAGGAATGCCAGCGCGATGTGTGCCTTGTCGAGCCGTTCGCGAAACGGCAGCATCACCGTGCCGACGATCAGCAGCGCGCCGAACCACGACATCCATTGCCGGAGCTGCGGCCGACTAAGCGTCATGCCGCTATTCGGTCAGCTGGAAGCGGTAGCCGACTGCGGGCTCAGTACGGATCAGGCGCGGCCGGAGAGGATCCTCCTCGAGCTTCCGGCGCAACTGGCCGACGTAGACCCGGAGGTACTGCTGGGCGTCGCCGGAGGCACTGCCCCAGACGGCGTTGAAGAGCTGCGAGTGGGTGAGCGTGCGGCCCGCATGTGCGACGAACGCGCGGAGCAGGCTCCACTCCGTCGGGGTGAGGTGCACCTCGTCGGCGCCGCGCTTTACGGTCCGGCCCGTGAGGTCGATCGCCAGGTTCCCCACCGAAAGCACAGCCGAGTTGCCCGGCCGCGCATGCACGTTCGCACGGCGGATCTGCGCGCGCACGCGGGCCGTGAGCTCGAGCGTGCTGAAAGGCTTGGTCACGTAGTCGTCGGCGCCGGCATCGAGCAGCGCTTCCTTCTCGCGATCGGAGTGGCGCGCTGAGAGGACGATGATCGGTGCTGCCGTGAACGTGCGAAGGTCGCGGCACACGTCGAGCCCGTCCTGGTCCGGGAGCCCGAGGTCGAGGATGATCACCGCGGGCTGCTCGGCCGCCGCGATGTCCAGCCCTTCCTTCGCCGTGCCCGCTTCGGCGACGCGACGCGCCGTGTCCGCCAGCGCATTGCGCACGACCCGCCGGATCTGTGGCTCGTCGTCGATGACGAGAATGACGTCGACAGTCGGCTTTTCCGCCGGGGTACCCATGTCGAACAATACGCTACGCCACTCGTTCCGACGAGGACGACGAAGGGGACGAGGACGAGGACGGAGCTGCCGACGGCGATTCCTCCGGCTCCATGTCATCGAGATCCTCGTCGTGCTCCATCCACTCGCGGATCCGGTAGGCGTGCCCGACGAGGTACGGTATCGCTGTCACCACAACGTTTGGCTTGAAGAGGAACGCCGTGCGGATGTAGAGCGCCGTCTTGTTGTGCAGGAGATGCTCCCACCACTTCTTCGGCACAATCTCCGGCACGACGATGGTCACCAGCTCGCCGGGCGTCACCATACGCAGATTCTCGACGAATTCCACGAGTGGCTTGAGGATCGATCGGTAGGGTGACTTCACCACTTCGAGTGGAACCCCGATGTCCCAGGCCTCCCACTCTTCTTCCAGCCGTTTGGTGTGGAGTGGATCGACTTCGATATAGACGGCGATGACTTCGTCGGAAATCGTCGTCGCGTACACCAGCGCGCCCGACGTTGCCTTCGTGATGCCATTGACCGGCACAATCACGGTGTGATGCAGCGGGTTGATTGGGCTTTGCCCGGTGAACTTGATCTCTTCGGTAAACTCGGTGTAGTGGCGGTGAATCTTTCGGAGCACCAGGATGATCACAGGAATGATCACCGCGATGATCCATCCGCCTGTCGTGAACTTGGTGACCAGTTGAATGATCGACACGAGCCCCGTGGCCACTGCCCCGATGCCGTTGAGCCACGCTTTCCATTTCCACCCCGGCTCGCGCGTCGCGCGCCAGTGCACGACCATTCCGGCCTGCGAGAGCGTGAAGCAGACGAATACGCCAATGGCGTACAGCGGAACCAGTGAATTCGTGTCGCCGTGGAAAAGCCACACGAGCAGCAGCGCGACGAGTGCCAGTGCGCTGATGCCATTCGAGAACGCAAGCCGGTCGCCGCGCGCAGCGAGTTGCCGTGGCATGTAGCCATCGTGCGCAAGAATTCCGGCGAGTCGTGGAAAATCCGCGAACGCAGTGTTGGCGGCCAGCACGAGGACTGCGAATGTCGTGTATTGCAGCGCGTAGTAGAGCGGACCGCCGCCGAACACGTGATGTCCGAGTATCGACAGCACCGTTTCGGACGTCGTGGGCATCACTTGATAGTGCTGCGCCAGGAATGAGACGCCGAGGAAGAACGTGGCGAGGATGGCCACCATCCAGCCGAGTGTTGTGGCGGCGTTCTTCTGCGCTGGTGACTTGAAGGCCATCACGCCATTCGAAATCGCTTCAGTTCCGGTCATGGCCGCGCAACCTTCGGCGAAACCGCGCATCAATAGATAGATCAGCGCAAAGCCGGAAATTGGCGAGAGTCCGCCGCCGTGTTGCCGCGCCGACACTGGGTCGACCTTCAGTGCGCTGGTGAGCGACACGAGTTCGTGTCCCGTCCAATACCGGTACGCGCCCGTGCCAAGCAGCGCGAGCATCATGGTGATGAAGAGGTATGTGGGGACGGAGAATGCCGCACCCGACTCACGTACGCCGCGCAGGTTGACCGTGGCCAGCACGAAAATCGACAACGAGCACACTGCGACCGTGTGCGGCGCAAGCTGCGGGTATGCCGACGTGATGGCTGCGACGCCGCCGGAGATGGACACCGCGACGGTGAGGATGTAGTCCGTCAGTAGGGCGGCAGCGGCGATGAGGCCGGGCATGTCGCCGAGGTTTTCGCGCGCGACGGTGTAGGAGCCACCGCCGTTGGGATACGCGAATACGGTTTGGCGATACGAAAGTCCCACCAGCACGAGCAGCCCAACGATGACTGCCGAGATTGGCAGGACGTAGTTGACGGCGGCGAGTCCGATGGCTCCGCCAAGCACGAAGAGAATCTGGTCCGTGGCGTAGGCGACGGACGAGATCGCGTCGGAGGAGAGGACGGCGAGTGCGGTCTTTTTATCGAGACGTTCGTGTTCGAGGCGCTCGCTCGCGAGCGGCCTGCCGAAGACGACGTGCTTGAAGCGGCGGTAGGTGGACGGCATGGGCCCGGCGTGATCGATCGTGCTGTGCCCTGTAGGCTACCGAATGCGGCATAAGGAAGTCACAAGGATCGCGCCCGTTCCCATAAAGCTTTCGTAGGGCAGTCATCCTGCGCGAAGCCGAAGGATCTGCACACGCGAGGTGCAGATCCTTCGACTCGCTTCGCTTCTCTCGCCTCGCTCGCTCAGGATGACAGTTTCTCGCCTGGTCAGTTATATAAATAAATATTTATATAACACTATACGGCGGCAAAATAGCGCAACCCGGTTCCCATCCCGCGAAAACCCGCCTCGAGAAACGCCTCCGCCCAACGCGACCCGGCCGATCGCTCTCCATCGATCGTGTCCACCACCACATCCCGCCGACGCGCGCTCCCCGACCGCCGAACAAGCCGTTCGCCCAGCGCACGCGCCGCCTCGCGCACGTCATCCGAACTGGCGCCGTCGCGAACGCGGAGCCGAGCGCCGCGACCCTCTGACGAGAGGATGACGCGACCACCAACGGTGACGACCATCGCCCCCGCACCACGCGGCCGCGTCAGGGGATCCGACTCGACACCAGGCGCCAACGGCAGCGTGTACACGTTGGCAGGATCGGACGGCGTCATGACCACAACCGCCGCCTCGCTCTCCGGCCCGCTCGCGCGCAGCATCTCAACCGCCTCCGGCAGCGCGAATTGGGCACCCGCCAGACCAGACACGAAGTAGCCGCGCTGTACCTCCCCACGAAACTCGAGCCGCTTGAGCTCGTGGTAAATCTCCCGCCAGCCAACCGCCGGACGCTCTCGCTTCCACCAATCGCGCGACACAATACCGTATCTATCGAGCCATTTACGCGCTATCTGCTCCGCCAAAGCCTGCTCATCTCGATCCACACCAAGCGTGCCGAGCGTATGCACCAGAGACCAACGTCCGCCCCAAAGGCCGGGAGCCCCATCCTCCCGATCCGGACGGCGCCACTTCGGCAGACGGCGCAAATTCACGCGGCGCTGCACCACCGGCCTATTCCCCGACGGCTTGAAATCCGCCGGTAGCCAACGCGCCGGATCCGGCTCATCGCCACGCTTCAACGGCAGCACCGACTTCCACCGCAACACATCCCGAAGCGCATCCATCGTGTCATTCGTCACCAGACCGGCCGCCACGAGTTCACGCAATGCCTCGCGCGTCGCCTGTGGGCCAAGACCAGCCGCCGCCGAAAGATCCGCCGTAAACGACGCACCCTGCGCCTTCAGCACCTCGTACACTCGGCCACCATACTCACTCAGCGCCCCAGTACCCGACGGCGCACCCAACCAGAGCCGACCGGTTCCGCGCTCAAAAAACCGAATGCGCGAAACCTTCACGACGCCGGAAGGCGTGTCGGCGCGTGGATCCGCTGCCCACACCAGCGCTCCTGCCGCAGCCAATCGCCCAAGGGAATCGGCGTCATACTGCTCCACACGCGACGGTAGATAGTCCCGCTCCCAGCCGTCCGCCGGCCGCGCCAACCCGTACATCTGCGCGACAGCCATCGACGTGGCATCGTTGCCAGTAAGCCGGTTGGCCGGCGTGAGATGCTGCCAGCGCTGCAGATACCGCGCAAACCGGTCGAGCGAAACAGCCTCGATCTGCTTGCGCGCCTGCGCCAGCTCGCGTCGCCGAGCTTGCTCGAGCAAACGGCGAGACGTCCAGCGCGTAACGCTGCGGTCGCCGCCAAACACGCCGCGCACGAGCACAGCCTTTCGTTCCCATTCCTCCAGACGACGCACGACGAACCGCTCGTCGAAATCATACCGCGCACGAACGTCTGCTACGGACACGGGCCCAGCGAGCGATATCCAACGCGCCATGACCTCACGTCTCGCCGCACGATCCGTGAGCACAGCGTCACGAAGCACGGGTGGCACAACCTCGGTCGCCGAGCGAGACACGAGGCCCGCACCGGCGCGCACGGTGGCAAGGACGTCCGCGCCAAATGCTGCCACATAACGCGCATACGAATCCACAAGGATGAAACGACGCTCGACGCCACCAGCAATTGGCAGCCCTATCTCCAGCAGCCGGCCACTCTCCAACAGCGTCACCAGCGGATCCCCACGACGCCACTCGGCCGCCGGTGCCACGCGCGCGTCGAGCTCCGCACGCGTGACATCGCCCGCACGGTCCACCAGCAGCGCCAACTCATCCGCATCGCGCGCCTGACGACCCACCGCCGCCCCTCGGCGACGCGCCAACAGATCTTCCAGAACCGCGAGCGTTGTGTCGTCTGCACCCTCACCGCCCATCAACTCGTCGAGTAGCGCGCGATCCAGCGAGAGCAATGCAGCGCGCTGCTCTGCGCGCGGCGTGTCGTCGTCGTACAGGTGGTCGATCACGAACCCGAACTGCAGCGAGGCCGCAAACGGCGATGGTATCTGTGTCTCGACCGTTCGAATCGTGATCGCGCCCGATGCAATGCGCGACAACACGTCCTTCAAGCCAGCCATGTCGAACGCGTCCTGCAGCACGTCGCGATACGTCTCGACAACAATGGGAAACGAGGGATACTCCGCCACCGCCTGCAGCAGATCCGCCGCCTTGAGACGCTGCAGCCACAGCGGCATGCGCCGGCGTGTATTGCCTCGTGGCAACAACAGCGCGCGCGCGGCGTTCATTCGGAACCGCGCGCCGAACAGCGACGATGTGCCGACCTCCTCGAGCACGAGACGCTCCGCTTCTTCGCCGGACAATGCGCGCAGCGCGTCGAACGGCGGTGCTGCGCCGAGATCGGGAAGTCGCAGCATCACACCATCGTCCGTCGTTTGTACCTGCACGGCGACGCCAAGCCGTTCACCGACACGCCGGCCGAGTGCCATGCCCCATGGTGCGTTGACGCGTCCGCCGAATGGTGCGTGCAGGACCATGCGCACCGAGCCCACTTCGTCGCGGAAATGTTCGAGGACGAGGTGTGTGTCATCCGGCACGATTTCCGTGACCGCACGTTGCGCCTGCACATACTCGACAAGGGAACGCGTCGTTGATTCGTCGGCGCTGTATTGCGTTTGAATCGCCTGGAGATCGTCGAGCGTGCGCGCCTCGTCGAGCGTGCGGCGCAGCGTGCCGATCCGCGCGGTGAGATGACTCGAGCGCGCCATGAACTCGCCGTGCCAGAAGGGCATACGGGCCGGCGCGCCCGGCGCCGGAATGACGACGACGCGATCGTGCTCGATGCTGCGAATGCGCCACGTGGTGCTGCCGAGTTGAAATGCGTCACCCACGCGAGACTCGTGCACGAACTCTTCGTCGAGCTCGCCGAGTCGTGTCTTATCGGCAAGGTTGACGGTGTAGAGGCCGCGGTCGGGGATGGTGCCGCCTGAAATCGTGGCCACCAGGCGCGACGATCGCGCTGGTGTAAGAACGTCCGTGATGCGATCCCACGAGATCCGCGCGTCCAACTCGGCAGCCACATCGCTCGGATACTTGCCGGCCAGCATCGCGAGCGTTTCGTCGAATGCCGCCCGCGTCAAGTCGTGATACGGATACGCTCGGCGCACAAAGGCGTAGAGATCAGCGCTCGTCCAATCGGGTTCCGATGCAACGATGGCGACGATGATCTGTGCGAGTACGTCGAGCGCGTTTTGCACGACGCGCGTTGGCTCGACGTCACCGGAGCGCATTGCGTCGAGTATCGCGAACTGCTCCAGCGCGTCATCGCGAAACGTTGGAATGAAGACGCCTCGGCTCGTGGCATCGAGCGAGTGGCCGGCGCGGCCCACACGCTGGAGCGCTGCGGCAACGCGTTTCGGGCTTTGAATCAGGAGCACCAGGTCGACGGAGCCGACGTCGATTCCAAGCTCGAGTGAGCTCGTCGTGACCAGGGCGCGAATGTCTCCGGCCTTGAGGCGCTCCTCGAGCATGAGCCGTCGTTCGCGCGAGAGCGATCCGTGATACGGTTGCGCGAGTTCTTCCTCTGCGAGCGCGTTTACGCGCGCTGCGATTTTCTCGGACTGCGCGCGATTGTTGACGAAGACGAGTGTCGTGCGTGCGCTCCGAATCTGCGCGAGCACCAGTGGCGCGACGGAGGTCCAGATTGTTCCGTCGATTTTGCCGAGGTCGTCGACGGGTGAGACGACGCGCGTCTCCATGCGCTTTACGAGTCCGCAGTCGACGATGGTGACGGGCCGAAAGCGCTGTCGTCCCGACGGCATGGACGGACCCGCACTTTCGCATCCCCCGAGAAACTTTGCGATCTCGTCGAGTGGCTTTTGCGTTGCCGATAGTCCGATGCGCTGCGGAGCCTGTGGTGCGACGCGCGACAGTCGCTCGAGCGTCAGCGCCATGTGCGCGCCGCGCTTCGTTCCCGCGACGGCATGAATCTCGTCGATGATCACGGCGCGCAACGAGCTGAAGATGGTTCGTCCCCGCACGCTCGTGAGCAGGATGTGCAGTGATTCCGGCGTCGTGATCAGGATGTGCGGCGTCTTGCGCAGCATGCGCGCACGCGCGGACGCCTTGGTGTCGCCCGTTCGCACCGCAACGCGAATTTCTGGAAATGCTGGGCTGCGGGATGGTGCCTGCTCAAATCGCTGCTTGAGTTGCGCCAACGGCAACTCGAGGTTGCGCTGCACATCATTGTTGAGCGCCTTTAGCGGCGACACGTACAACAGGTGCACCGCGTTCGACAGCGGCGCCTCGAGCCCTTCGGTGATTAGCGCATTCAGCTCCCACAGGAACGCTGCGAGCGTCTTTCCTGTGCCTGTTGGAGCGAGGATGAGCGTGTCTTCACCACTCGCGATGGCCGGCCAGCCTGCGCGCTGCGGCGCCGATGGTTCACCGAGTGTCTCGGTGAACCAGTCGCGAACGATCGGATGGAAAGCTGCCAGTGCGTCGTGCGTCATCGTCGTCAAAAATGCGATATGTACGGCAATGGCGCGACGGCATCGCACGTCCATCGTGTAGCGGTCCGCAACGGCTCGTGATACCGTTTGAGCGACCTCCACCGTGGATGCTCCAATGAACCGCCTTGCCTTCGCTGCGCTCCTGGGCCTAGCGTCGCGTGTCGTCGCCGCGCAACAGCCCGTTCCGGAAATTCGCTTTGATGCAAATGCCGATCTCCTGAAGCTTCCGCCCGGAATGAACCTTGGCGAAGTGGCCGGCGTGGCCGTGAATTCCAAGCGCCACATCTTTCTTTACGTTCGCAGCGGCGAGCGCTCCACGGTGCACGGGGCAACGGCCGCGCAGCTATTCGAGTTCGCGCCCAGCGGGGCTTTTCTCCGCGAGATCGGCAAGGATCTGTACGGCTTCGGGTTCGCCCACACGGTGCGCGTCGACAAGGACGACAACATCTGGGCGACCGACGAAGGCACGAACATGATCATCAAGTTCAACCCAGCCGGCCAAGTGACGATGGTGCTGGGTCGTCGCGAAGAAGCCGTGGAACCTGCCGTCGTTCCTGCGGCCGGCGCGCCTGCACCGGCGCCTCGCTGGGGCACCTTCAATCGTCCCGCAGACGTCGCCTTCGATCTCGCGGGCAACATCTTCATCGCCGACGGCTACGGCAACTCGCGCGTGGTGAAGGTGGACAAGAACGGCCGATGGATGAAGGCGTGGGGATCGCGCGGCTCAGAACCGGGCCAGTTCAACATCGTGCACACCATCGCGAACGACGCGAAAGGCAATATCTATGTCGGCGATCGCACGAACCGCCGCATCCAGGTATTCGACAGCGATGGCAATCCGCTTCGCATCATCACGATCGACGTTCCATTCAACAAGGAGCCGAACGTCCTGAGTGGCGCCATGCCGACGAGTACGGCGAATCCGCTCTCGGTGTCCGGTGCACCGTGGGCGATTTGCATTACGCCAGGACCAACGCAGCATCTCTACGTGTCGGACGCAGTACCAGGACGCATCTACAAGCTCACGCTCGATGGCAAGGTACTCGGCGTGCTTGGTGAGTCCGGCAAGGAGGTCAAACAGTTCGGCTGGATACACGAGATCGCGTGTCCGTCCGAAAACGAATTGTACGTCGCTGAATTGTTGAACTGGCGAATGCAGAAACTGACGCTGCACCCGTGAACTCTGTCATCCTGAGCGCGCGACCTTTTGTCATCCTGAGCGCGCGACCTTTTGTCATCCTGAGCGAGCGAAGCGAGTCGAAGGATCTGTTCTTGGCTCGCCAACGAAGCGCTGATCAGTCAAGTGGATGGCGCCACCGCAAGCCAGGAAAGCGAGCGAAGCCACGGTCGGCGGTGATCCATTCGCAACCGTTCTCGATGGCCAGAGCGGCATGGTATGCGTCTGGTATGTGATTCCCCGTCGCGGCGGCCGATGTACAGAGGCGGCTGAAGATTTCCCAATGGCGCGGACCCGGAGCTATCAACACGCAATTGTGGCGACTTCGCAGCGCGTCCACGAAGGAGAGGGCTTTGTCGAGCGGTGTTGGCGGCATAAAAACCTTGGGGTGCGTCAAAACGCGAAGCACTCCGCTCAAAACAATATCCGACAAGCCGACTGGCTCGCGACCGTTTACGCTTCCGCGCAGCCACTGCCTGAACTCCGCGTGCCTCGGTACGTCAGCGCGGAAGGCGTAAATGAGAATATTGACGTCGAGAAGTACCATGGCGCGAGCTTGACCCAGGCGTTTACGAGACGCCGTCCATTACATCCCGCAGTGCGGAGGAGTCATCCAGATTGACGCCGGGCCGCAACCCGCGACCACGATAGGTAGGCAAATCCGGTTCAGCGACGCGCGTCGCCGCCCGAGATGGCGCGAGTGCGGCGCGCACGGCATCCTCGATCAGTTGGTTGAGTGATCGCCCGCTCGAGGCCGCGGCAGCCTTCGCTTTTCGCAAGAGCGCGTCGTCAAGTCGAATGGTCGTCCTCATGAGGGAAATGAGGCGATGTGACATTTTAATGTCAAGTGTCATGCGCTGGGGTTTCATCGCCGAGTGTGGGCAGGCGGCTGTCGGCGTCGCAGCTATAGCTATCTTTTCACGCACGTCATCGCGTGATGTGCCACCCAGTTCAACCAACCAACTCGTCACGAGACAATCCACCGCCGATGTCCGACCTCCTCCGCAACGCAGCAGAACGTTCCATCTCTTACCTGGACAGCCTTGCCAAGCGGCGTGTGTCGCCGAGTCCAGAGGGTGTTGCCGGGTTGTCGGTGCTCAACGTCGAACTCCCGCAGAAGCCCACCGATCCCGCAACGGTTTTACAGCAGCTCGACGACATCGGCTCTCCGGCGACGATGGCGATGGCTGGTCCGCGCTTTTTTGGATTCGTCATTGGCGGCGCGCTTCCCGCTTCCGTTGCGGCGAGCTGGCTCGCGACTGCGTGGGACCAGAACACCGGCTACTTCAACTCAACGCCTGGCACGGCGACGTTCGAAGAGGTGGCGCTGGGCTGGCTCGTGGAGGTTCTCGGTTTACCGCGCGGCATTGCTGGTGCGTTCGTCACGGGAACAACGGTCGCGCATATCACCGCACTCGCGGCCGCGCGTCACGCTGTGCTTGCGAAGGTGGGCTGGAATGTCGAGGCAGATGGCCTGTTCGGAGCACCGCCCATTACGGTGATCACAGGCGCCGAGGCACATCCCACGCTCTATAAGGCATTGGGTGTCGTTGGGTTGGGCCGCAATCGTGTCGTGAAAGTGCCCGTCGATTCACAGGGACGTATGCGCGCTGCGTTGATTCCGCGCATCGTCGGTCCGACCATCGTGTGCGTGCAAGCGGGCAACGTGAACACTGGCGCGTTCGACCCAACCGGTGACATCTGCGATCTCGCGCATGAAGCAGGCGCCTTCGTGCATGTGGATGGCGCATTCGGCCTGTGGGCGCGTGCGTCGGCGGAGCAGGCGCATCTTGGCGTCGGCATCGAGCGTGGCGACTCGTGGGCGACTGATGCGCACAAGTGGCTCAACGTGCCGTACGACAGCGGCGTCGCCTTTGTGCGCGACGGCGATGCACTGCGCGCGGCCATGGCGGTGACGGCTGAGTATCTGCCAACAGCTACCGTGCAACGCAACCCATCGGATTTTACGCCAGAACTGTCACGACGCGCACGCGGCGTCGAGGTCTGGGCGGCGCTACTCGCGCTCGGCCGCGATGGCGTGGAGGAACTCGTATCTCGGCATTGTCGTCAGGCGCGACGTTTTGCGGAACGGCTGTCGGGGGCGGGGTTCGAGATCTTGAATGAGGTGGTGCTGAACCAGGTGCTCGTCGCGTTCGGCGACGCCGAGCGCACAGCTCGGGTGATTGCTGCAATTCAAGCGGAGGGGACGTGCTGGGCAGGCATTACGATATGGCAGGGTCGCACGGCCATGCGCATTTCTGTCATCTCGTGGGCGACGACTGACGCCGACGTCGAGCGCAGCGCAGATGCCATCATTCGCGTTGCGGCCGAGTGTAAGTAGGCAAGACGCGAGCGGTTGGGCTCGCAAGAGGGTTCGGCATGTTGTCATCCCGCAGGAGCGAAAAACGAGTGGGTGAATGCAACGGGTGTCGTGCTATGTCATCCCGCATGAGCAAAGCGAATGTCGGGATCTATTGTTCGTCCGACTCGGCCTGCGTCGCTGATTATCCGGTAGATCCCGACATTCGCTCGCTGCGCTCGCTCCTGCGGGATGACAGCCTGTTGCGCCGACCGGTTGAAACCGCACATTCGCTCCGCTCATGCGGGATGACATAGCCCTCTGCGAAATAGCTAGTTGACCGTTGGGTGACCGCCTGCTGACTGCGGGCCGCGAGTTTGTATCGCGACGTTCACCCACAGGGTTTGGCCAAGACACCGCGAGTCGTCCTGATCCCATTTCGGATGATTTCTCGCGTTAGGTGTACTTGCCCTCCCCACACCCCTCCGCACATGCGTCTTTCCCTTGTCAACGCTTTTCGCGCATCCATGCGCATTGCATTCACCGTCCTTGCCACCGCACTCCTGGTCACCGGTCGTCGCGCCGAGGCACAAATACGCGAACGGCCGGTTGCATTCGACAGCGCGGGCCGAGTGAATGCGATTACGCCGCCTTTTGCAGCGCGTCTGCGGCTGTCGGCCCCCATCTGGCCCGTCGCCGGCGACTACGTGGACGCACGTCTATACGCGATTGACGACACGAACGGCGCGTACGTCCTCGTGGTACGTCGTCAACGTGAAGTGCTGGAGCGCTATCCAATGGATGCTGCCTCACGACGCGAATTGGCGCGCGCAATCGAAATCGGCAACGCACTGGCAATAACGCGGGGCGGACCTGACGCCGTTCCGACATTCATCTCAGAGCCAGTTCGCGGGTCCTTCGTCGTGAACCAGACGCTCCTTGGCGCTTTTCTGTTCGGTCCCGCAGCGAGCGCCCTGGTCGACGAACCGGCCGGTGGGAGCGCCGCGTATCTCGCCGTTACTGGTAGCGCCTTCTTTCTGGCTGCAAACATGACGCAGTCGAGCTCCGTTTCGCGCGCACAGAATCATCTCGCGTCACACAGTGCCCTGCGTGGCGCTATCGCGGCAGATCTGCTGACGTACGCGGTGACGGGCGCCGACGGCGGCCGCCAATACGCAGGCGCAATACTCGGCGGCGGCATCGCTGGCGACCTCCTCGGCTTCGCGCTGGGCGAACCAATGACTGACGCAGAAGCGCACGCAACGACGCACGGTTCGACTGTCATGGCGTTGCTTACGACTGGCATACTTGGAACGACGGGATTGTTCGATAACAACACTGCCGGCGCGCGCACCGCCGCGGCGGCTGTCGTGGGTGCTGGCGTCCTCGGCTACCCGCTCGGTCTTCGCTATGCGCGGAGCGCGCCATATCGTGTTACAGCCGGAGACGTCTCGACCCTCCTTACCAGCGAGTTGATCGGAGTTGCCGCTGCTGGTGCGCTTGTGCCAAGCAGCTCATCCCCCGCATTCTCATTTGGCATGTTGACGACCGGATTCGCGCTCGGTGCCTTCGCGGGGGACCAGCTCTTCGTGCGCCCGTTCGATCATACGGAATCCGAAGCGCGCATGGTGGGATATGGATCCGCAGCAGGTGCGCTGGTGGCGGTGGCAGTGCCCGTGCTCGCACAGAGCGGCAATGCCCAGGTCGTCATTGGCACTGCGGCGCTTGGTGGGCTACTGGGCGCCATACTGACGGAGCAGCTCATCGCCCCGCAGCGCGCAGGAGTTGGACTTGGATCAACAGCGCCTGCGGGTAACGTCATCATGCGCCGAACATCGAGCGTGGACGTCCACTTCGCTCCGGAATCGGTGTTGCTTGCCGGAATGGGATTCAAGGGCAATCACTCGATCGTGTCGCTC
>JBDTMO010000064.1:0-13719 GCA_039934235.1 bacterium
GAACGCGCTGGCCGGTGCTGTTCCGCCGGGCGGGCCGCAGGCGGCGTTTGCGCGTACCGCGTTCGAGGAAAGCACGTCCAACCAGATGGCCGTACGCGCCGCTGACGCCGTGATCGCGGAGCCGGGGCATCGCTACAACCCGCTCTTCCTCGTGGGGCCCAGTGGAGTGGGCAAGACACACCTCCTCAACGCCATCGGCAATGAGCTCTGTGCGCGCCTGGGACCACGCGGCCGGGTGGCCTGCGTTGGTGCACAGACCTTCATCGAGGAGTTGATCGCGGCGTTGCAGGACGAGACCATCGAGCGGTTCCGCGCGCGCTATCGCTCTGCCGATGCGCTGCTCATCGACGACGTCCAATTCGTCGCATCAAAGGAGCGCACGCAGGAAGAGCTCTTTCACGTCTTCAACCATTTCCACTCTGCGGGAAAGCAGCTCGTGTTCGCGAGCGACATGGCGCCAAAGGCAATCGAGGGCCTGGAGGATCGCCTCCGTTCGCGGTTCGAGGGCGGGTTGGTTGCCGAGCTGACACTTCCTGACCGCGCGTTGCGCAAGAAGCTGTACACGCGCTTCCTCCGCGATGCACAGTTGGAGGCACCACGCGATCTCGTCGCGTATCTGGCTGATCGTCCGGCGACGAGCGTGCGCGAGATCATGGGCACCGTGCAACGTCTGCGAGCAGGGGCCGAGGTTACCGGCGCGTCGCTCACACTGGCCGTCGGCAGGCGAGTACTGGAGCCGTCGGGAATGACGCCGACGATTGCCCCCGTCGTCGTCCGTGACACGGCGGACTCCTTCTT
This sequence comes from bacterium, assembly GCA_039934235.1. Taxonomy (GTDB): domain Bacteria; phylum Gemmatimonadota; class Gemmatimonadetes; order Gemmatimonadales; family Gemmatimonadaceae; genus AG11. The sequence goes on from JBDTMO010000064.1 coordinate 799, forward strand.
CCTGGACAACGAAAAGATCATCTGGGAATGGCCTGACGTTGCCGGGCGTCTCGTCGAGGAGCTGCGCTGATGGCCATCAAGGGCAGTCTCAAGGAAGCCAGTTTTCCCGATGTGTTGCAACTCCTCTCGATGGGGAAGAAGACCGGCTGCCTCACGGTGACGCATCGCAACAACTTCGGGTACGTCTACTTCGACCGAGGGCTCATCTCCTATGCGTCGATCGTCAATCGGCGCGATCGCATTGGAGACATTCTCCTCAAGGCCGGAGTGATCTCGCCGGAGCAATTGGCTGCCGCGATCAGCGCGCAGTCAACGCATCGGGACAAGCGCATCGGCGAATTGCTGATTTCGCAGGGATCGGTCACGCGCGCGGGGCTGCACGCGCAGATCCGGCTGCAGATTGAAGAAGCGGTGTACTTCCTCTTCACGTGGACGCAGGGGACGTTCAATTTCGAGGCGGACGTCCATCCAGAAGAGCAGGACCTCCTCGTCTCGATCAATCCGGAATCGCTGCTGCTCGAGGGCGCGCGGCGCGTGGACGAGTGGAGCCTGATCGAGAAGAAGATCTCGAGCCTGGACCTCGTGTTCGACGTCGATCGCGGCAAGCTGTTCGCGACGGGGGTCACACTCCCGCGCGACCAGGCCGTTGTGATGGAGCTCCTCGACGGACGGCGCGACGTCGTCGCCGTGATCGAGGAGTCAGGACTCGGCGAATTTGAAGTGGGAAAGGCGATTTACGGACTCGTCACGGCGGGCTTTGCGCAACGCGTCGGCAAGACGAAGGCGGCCGAGCCAACGGTGAGCGACGCGCGCGTGGACGAGCATCGCAATCTCGGCATCGCCTTTTACAAGTCAGGAATGCTCGACGAAGCGATGCGCGAGTTTCGGCGCGTGAGCGAGCTTCGTGAGCACGATTCGGAGTCGCGCTTCTACATCGGGTTGTCGCTCATGCGGCAGAGCAAGTGGGCGGATGCCGTGGCAACGTTCGGCGAGATTGTTTCCCATCCCGGCGCGCGGCCCGCGGCCTATCACAACCTGGCGCACGCGCTCGAGCGCCTCGGCCGCTACGACGAGGCGAAGGCTGCGCTGGATGGTGCGATCAAACGCGGTGGCGCGAAGGACGCACGCATCCAGACGTCGCTCGGCGTCGTCGCGTTGCGCGCGGGTGATGTGGCCGTTGCCGACGCCGCCCTGCACACTGCCAGGGCGTTGTTCGGCGCCAAGCCGCCGACGGCGCCGTGGTTCCACTACGCCGCGCTCACCGCCGCGCTGCTCGGTGACCTGGAACGCGCGCATGCGCTCCTCGTCGAAGGGATAGCGGCGCATCCGCATGCCGCGCCGCTGCACAACAACATGGCGGCCGTGCAGGAGCGGAGAGGCTACCATCCCCAGGCCTTGAGTGCGGCGGAACGCGGCGTGCAAGAGGATACGGGCCTGCCGCAGCTGCACAAGAACCTCGGCGATTGTCACTATCGCGCCGCGCGGTACGATGATGCGCTCGAGTGCTACTTGCGCGCGATCAAGTTGAACCCTGCTCTGGGCGACGACATCTATCTCAAGCTCGGCAACATTCGATTCAAGCGGCAAGAGCGTGACGAAGCGGTGAAATGCTGGGAGCAGGCACTGGTGCTCGACCCGGACAATGCCATCGTGCGCACGAATCTCGATGCCGTTCGGCAGGTGCTGTGACGTGAACGACCTCTCGGATGCCGCCTTCGCGATTTTGATCGAGAAGATTGCCAAGGACAAGGGATTCGGCTGCGCGAGCTATAAGGAGAAATGCCTGCGGCGACGCATTGCCGTGCGCATGCGTGCGCGCGGAGCGCACACGTACGGGGATTACGCGCGGGTACTCGACACCGACAAGACCGAGTACGAACGCCTCCTCGACGCGCTGACCATCAACGTCACCAAGTTGTTCCGCAACTGGGAGACGTATTCGGTCATCGCCGACGAGATTGTGCCCGCGTTGTGGGAACGCCCCATCCCGACGATCAATGTGTGGAGCGCGGGCTGCTCGTCCGGCGAAGAGCCCTATTCGCTTGCGGCGCTGTTTCACCAGCATGCCGAGAAGTTGGGCCAGCTCACCGAATTGAACCGGCGCGTTCGCGTGCTGGGCAGCGACATCGACGATCGGAGCCTCGTTGCCGCCGACGGCGGCGAATTCCAGGAAGGGGATTTTGCCGATACGCCTCCCGAACTCCGTCGTCGATACTTTGCGCCCGCGGCGCCGTTCACGATCATCCCCGACGTGCGTCGTCTCGTGCGATTCGAGCGTCGCGATCTTCTGGCCGAAGCACCCCCACCCGGCCCGCACCACCTGATTGTCTGCCGAAACGTGCTCATTTATTTCGATCGCGAAACCCAGGAACGACTCTTCGACAAATTCTACTCCGCGCTTTCCCCGGACGGGTTCCTCGTCCTCGGCAAGGTGGAGACGTTGCTCGGTGCATCGCGATCGCACTTCGTGGCGGTCAATGGTCGCGAACGCGTCTTCAGGCCGATATGAGCATGCCCACCACTGAAGTCCGCGTGAAGGTCGCGGACTACGCCGTGCGAAAAGGTGGGCACGTGATCGCCACGATTGGCCTTGGCTCGTGCGTCGCGATCGCGCTCTATGATCGCGAGGCAAGGATCGGCGCACTCGCCCACATCCTGCTTCCGAACAAGTCCATGTCACGGGAGACGGGCAATGCGGCCAAGTTTCCGGAGACGATCGTGCCCGTGATGCTCGCCGAGATGCGACAACTTGGCTCGGCGCCGTCGGCGCGGATCAGTGCGAAGATCATCGGTGGAGCAAGCATGTTCGGGCAGCTCGTGTCCGGCACGGGAATCAACGTGGGCGAACGCAATGTGATCGCGACGCGCGAAGTGCTCGCCGCGGCAAACATCCCGCTGCTCGCCGAGGACACAGGGCTGGACTACGGGCGCAGTGTGTATTTCCACATCGATGACGGCCGCGTCGAGGTGCGGTCGCTCAAGAAGGGAGATCGTGTCATCTAAACTGGCTTCGAGCGTTCTCGTGGTGGACGACAGCGCGTTCATGCGCCGTCTGATCGCGCAGATCATCGACGCCTCGCCGGACTTTCACGTGGTCGGAACGGCGCGCAATGGCCTGGATGCCCTCAAGCAGATCCACGCGCTCGATCCCGACATCGTGACGCTCGACGTCGAGATGCCGGAGCTCGATGGCTTGCAGACGCTCGGTTACATCATGAGCGAGACGCCTCGCGCGGTCGTGATGCTCAGTGCGGCCGGATCCGATGGCAGCAATGATCTCACGCTGCGCTGTCTCGAAATTGGTGCCGTGGATTTCGTGAAGAAGCCGTCGGGGCCAATCAGCCTCGATCTCGAAACGGTGGGGGAGACGCTGCTCGCCGCCCTGCGAGCCGCGACGCAGGTGAATCTTGGTGGCGTGCAATTGCTGGCACGCCCGCGATTCATCGAGAGTCTTCCGCGAACGACGTCCGGCGACGCCAGCTACGCTGTCGCCATCGCGTCATCCACAGGCGGGCCACGCGCGCTTGCGGAAGTCATTCCAAACTTGCCGAGTGATCTCGACGCCGCGGTGTTCGTGGTGCAGCACATGCCCGCCGGGTTCACGCGGAGCCTGGCTGCGCGACTCGACTCGATGAGTCACCTGCGCGTGTCCGAGGCGCAGGAAGGCGAGTCGGTCGAGATGAACCACGTGTATCTCGCACCTGGCGGCCAGCACATGCGGATTGCTGCCGCCGCCGGTGGGAGACGACACATCGTCCTCGACGACGGGCCGACGATGTGGGGCGTTCGCCCAGCGGCCGATCCGCTCTTCATGTCGGTTTCCACCCAGTTCGGCAGGCAGAGCGTCGGCGTGGTGCTCACCGGCATGGGGCGCGACGGCGCGGACGGCCTGCACGCGATCCGTCAGGCAGGTGGCGGAAGCATCGTCCAGGACAAGGCAACGTCGACGATTTATGGTATGCCGCACGCAGCACTCCTTCGCGCAGGCGCTGATCGCGTTGCTGCATTGCAGGATGTGGCAACCGCGGTGGTGCAGCTTCTCGTCATGCGCCGAGCGATGACGGCATGATCGAAGATCACTGGAGGCTGTCGCGCCGAGCGTTCGCGAACACGCCGGATCCGGAGTTCGTGTATCGCTCGCCTGCGTTCGCCGAGGGGTTTGCGCGTCTCGTGTATGATGCGACCGAACTGCGCGGCGGACTGTCGCTGATTTCGGGCGAGATCGGTTGCGGCAAGACAATGCTCGCGCAAGCATTGGCGGATGGCCTCATAGACTCGCCGTGCGACGTGATTGCGCTGCCGTATCCCAAGATCTCGCCGACGCAGATGTTGACGGCGATCGCGCGTGGCGTGGGGATCAACCCTGTGCCGCGCGGCAAGCTGGCCGTCATCACCGCGCTCGGAGCGCGTCTTGCCGAGTTGCATCGCGAGGGGCGGCGGCCGGTGCTCGTCGTGGACGAGGCGCAGCTCGCCAGCCCGATGCTGCTCGAGGAAATCCGTCTGCTCACGAACTACGAGGACCGCCAGGACAAGCATTTGCACGTCGTCCTGCTCGGCCAACCTGAGTTGCGCGATCGCGTTCGGAAGCGTCCACAGATCGATCAGCGTGTGAGCCTGCGCTTTCACGTGGAGCCGATGGAAGCGGAGGACGTGCGCGGTTATGTGGAGCACCGGCTCCGTGTCGCGGGATGGGCAGGCGGTGAACTCTTTACCGCCGACGCATTGGCGGTGCTCGCTGCTCGCAGCGGCGGCGTGCCTCGCCGAGTGAACACCCTGGCGACGCAAGCGCTGTTCGTGGGCGCGATGCGACGACTCGGGCAGATTGATGGAGAACTGATGTCGGACGTCGCGGACGACCAGGAATGACGAAGAAGCGACTCCGCTACAGCGACCTGGAGACGCCTGCTGCTGCTGCGCCCGTGACTCCGGTTGCGCCCGATGCCGCGGAGGCGACGCCCGAAGCGCCCGCTGAGACGACGGCGTCGGCCCCCCCGAAATCGGCCAAGGTTCCGAAGGCGCCCAAGGCCGCGAAAGCGCCGAAGGCCGCAGCCGAACAGGAAACCGAGCCGGCAATCGAACAGGTAGTCGAGCCGCCAATCGAACCGACCGTCGCGCCGAGCATCGAGCCGATACTCGTTGCCGCGGTGAAACCGAAGCGCAACTCCACGCCAGTCGAACTCGCGCGAGCACTCGCCGCTGAACGCGCGGCGCAGACGCCGACCGAGGCGAAACCGCACCTCATCACAGGCCGCGCGTCGGGATCTCGGCAGGCATTTCGATCGCTGCGCGACCAGGCACGCGCGCGCGCAGGCATTGCCGAATTACTGATGTTTCGCGTCGCCGGCGAGCGCTTTGCCGTCGAGCTGCTCGCGGTGGACGAGGTGATCGACTTGCCGGTGCTGCACCACGTGCCCGAGATGCCGCCAGCCATGCTGGGCGTCGTCACGGTGCGCGGGTCGCTGACGCCCGTGTACTCACCGCATCACGCGCTCGGACTTCCGCTCGCGATGCGTGACGCGCTGCTCATCTTTCGCCGAGGCGCTTCACGGCTCGGCGTGTTGATCGACGACGTGGAGGACGCCATCTCGCTTGACTTGAGTGAGCTGCGCGACGCACCGGGCGCGAGCGCGGCAGACAATGTGGTGCTTGGCGTGATACGCCATGCCGACTCCCTCGTCGGAATCATAGACGCGGAAGCCCTTATCGCCGCATGCCAGACCGCGGCACTTCAGGAGATTGCATGAACGCCCTTGCCAACAAACTCGTGACTTTTCGGCTCGGCGAGGATCGCTTCGCCGCCGACGTGCATGCCGTCGAGCGCGTGTTGCGATACGCGGCGCCGACATCCGTGCCCGACATGCCGGACTACATCGAAGGCGTCATGGATTATCAGGGCCGAGTGGTGCCGCTGGTGAACCTCCGGCGTCGGTTTGAGCTTCCGGCCGTTGCGACGAATTCAGAAACGCGCACACTCATCCTGAACGTGAGCGGCGAGTGGATCGGTGTCGTCGTGGATTCCGTGAGCGAAGTCACGCCATTCGATCCCAGCAAGGTTGCACCGCCGCCGAAGCTCTTTCGCGGATTGGCCGGTGAATACCTGAAAGGAATCGTTCGCCACGGCGACAAGCTCGTGATCTATCTCGACGTGGAAGAACTGCTCTCGACCACCGAGCGCATCGCGTTGCAGGCGGCCGGCACCGAGGCATTGGCGAATGGGTGAGATGTCGGCCGCCCACCGGGCTCGTGTGACCGCGCTTACCGCGCGACTCGATGCGCCCGGCGCGGTCTCGGATCGAGACGCGATTCGTGCCGACCTCATCGCCCTCGGCAAGGCACTCGAACATGATCTCACCGAGCTCACCGCGCTGAAGGAAGAGGCGAAGGGGCTCGTGGAGCGGTGGAAGCTCCTGCAGGGATCCGCGGCGCCCGCGTTCAGCGCCGACCGGCCCGTGGTTGTCGATCATATCGGTGCGTCGACTTTCATCGAAAAGGGGTGGAGTCGCATCTCACTTGGCGACTACGTCGGCGCGGAGGAGAGCCTCACGAAGGCACTGCAACTCGTGCCGAATGATCCGCAGGCGGAATCACTGCTGGGTTGGGCGCAAATGCTTCAGGAGAAGTACGACGACGCCCTGATGCAGTTCCAGAAGGTGTTGATGCGCGAGCCGGCCAATGCACTCGCGCGGATCAACGTGGGATACATCTGCCTGAAGAAGGGCATCTTCGGTGAGGCCATCGAGCATCTCTCTCGCGCGATCCGCCTGGACAGCGACCGCAAGGCGACGCTGTACGCGCACTTCTATCTCGGTTTGGTGTATCTCGAGCGCGACATGTTCGAGGACGCGCAGACATTCTTCCAGAAGACGTTGTTGCTCGGCCCGAATCTCATTGAAGCGTACTACGAGCTGGGCCGCGCCTATTGGTTCAACGGCCAGCGTGACGAAGCGATGCAGGCGTGGCAGGAAGGGTTTGCCGCGAACAAGTTCAATCCGTGGGGAAAGAAGTGCGCCGACGTGTTGACGACGGTCCAAGAGGGCGGGGAACCGTAGTCCGCGCGCTCGCTCTCGCAGGGCTCCTGTTGGCGCTGCGAGCCCCGCTCGTCCTGGCACAGGATGACGCGCCGCTTCGGCTCGATACGGGCCGCTTCACCGTCGTGTATTTCCCACAGGACAACGTGCTCGCGAAATCCGTTGTTCGTGCCGCGGTGGCGAACGACAGCTTCCCATGGCTTCCGCGTCCGGTGCAACGCGTGCTCATCGCCATCGCGCCGGATGCCGCGCGATTTCGCATGTGGGTTGGGCCCGGTGCTCCGGAGTGGGGCGCCGCGATTGCCTTTCCCGAATCACGCCGCATCGTGATGCAGGGGCGCAACGGTGCGGCCGATGCCGGCGATCCCCTCGAGGTGCTGCGACACGAGCTCGCCCACCTTGCGCTCCATGAGCGGCTCGGGAACAAGCCACCGCGCTGGTTCGACGAAGGGTATGCGAGCGTCGCCGCACGCGAGTGGCGTCGCGACGATGTGCTCGCGGCCAACGTCGCACTCGCCCTGCGAGGTACGCCAAAGCTGGACGAGCTCGAGGAGGGATTTCGTGGCGGATCCGTCGCAGCGCAATCGGCGTACGCGCTGAGCTACCGCGCGGTGACGGAGCTGGCATCGCTCGATCCCGAGCGCGGCCTGTCGCTGTTCTTTCAATACTGGGCAGACGGCAGCACCCTGGACCGTGCGGTGCGCCAGGCATTCGGACGCACATTGGACGGCTTCGAGAAGGAATTCCAGTCGCGGACGCAGCGCCGCTACGGTGGACTTGCACTGTTCGCCGATCTCTCCATTGCGATGCTCGTGCTCACCGTATTGCTATTGCCGTTCCTGTTCGCGCGGCGCTCGCGCGATCGCCAGCGGATGCGCGCGATGATCGCGGCAGACGAGGCAGCGGAGCGTGCGGAGCGGCGCAGTGCCATTGCGATGCTGTTGGGCGAAATCAAGTCCGAGGATTAGCATAGAGTCTTGCGGCGCAGGCGCTTTGTCGCACCTTTGCGCAAAGCACCCTGCGTTCGCCCCTGCGCAGCCCACCCGCCACCCCTGGTCGACGCTTGGCCACCGATTCATCTCCCCAGCCTGACGACGTCGTCGCGCTGCTCGCAGGCACGAGTCTCTTCGGAGACTTCGACGCCGCGTCGCTGCACAAGATCATGAGCGTCTTCGAGTACCACCGCGTCGCTGGTGGCGAAACGCTCATGCAGCAGGGCGAGCCGGCGGACGGGATGTATATCGTGCTCGCCGGCCGGCTGCGCGTGTTCGTCGAAGACCCGAACGGGGACGAACGCATGGTGGGCGAAGCCGGGCGGGGGGAGAGCGTCGGTGAAATGGCGGTCTTGATCGGCGGTCCACGGACCGCAACGGTGCGGGCCGTGCGCGATAGTGAGGTGGTCCGGCTCACCGCAGAATCGTTCGAGGGTTTGGTCCGTCTGCATCCGGAACTCCTGACGCGCCTGACGCGCGCACTCGTGCTTCGCCTCAACAACACCACGCACGACATCCATCCTCGCCGCACCGTCTCGACCATTGCAGTCATTCCGGCCGGTGGGTCCCCCGCGCCCATCGCGGAAGCGGCGCGATACCTGGCCGCGGCACTGCGGTCCATCGGGGAAACGCTGCACGTCACGGGAGCGACGGTCGAGCTGGCCGCGGGCGCGCCCGACGCGGACAACATCCCGAACGTCGATGAAAACAGCGCGCTCGTACGATGGATGAATGAGCAGGAGTCGCGTTATCGCTTCGTCGTCTACGAGGCCGACGCGACACCGAATCCCTGGACGCAGTGCTGCATCCGGCAGGCGGACTATGTGCTCGCCGTGGGAGCCGCGGCGGGCGATCCGCGATTGAGCCTGGTCGAGACGTGGATGCACGACCAGCAGCACGGAACGCACGCGGTCACGGACCTGGTGCTCGTGCATGCAGAAGGCACAACACCGAGTAAAACCCGTGCCTGGCTCGAACACCGCCCTCATCGCGTACATCATCACGTCCATCATGAGAATCGCGAAGACATGGAGCGTGTCGCCCGGCTGGTGACTGGACGCGGCGTGGCACTGGTGCTGAGCGGTGGTGGCGCGCGAGGCTATGCGCACATCGGCGTCATACGTGCGCTCGAGGAGCGCGGCGTGCCCATCGATGTCATCGGTGGTACGAGCATGGGCGCCATCATTGCGGCGCAGTACGCAAAGGGCCTGTCCCCCTCGGAGATGGTCGAACTGTGCCGGCGTACGTTTGTCGCGTGGGCACCGCATCGCAGCCCAACGTTGCCAGTCGTATCGCTCATCAACGCGCGCAAGCTGAATCGCGTGCTGCATGCGATTGCGGAAGACACGGAGATTGAAGATCTGTGGCTGCGATATTTTTGCGTGTCCAGCAATCTCACGCGCGCGCGAGTTGAAGTGCAGTCGAGCGGCAACCTGTACGAGGGCATTCGCGCGAGCTGCTCCGTACCTGGACTTGGTCCGCCGGTCATTCGCGGCGGCGAGTTGATTGTCGACGGCGGCGTGTTGAACAACCTTCCTGCCGACATCGCGCGCACGATGACGCAGGGCAAGGTGTTCGCCAGCAACGTGGCCGCGAAGGAGGACGTCCGCAGCAGCATCGACGCGGCCGATGACATGTCAGGCTGGGCGTTGCTGTTCAACATGCTGAATCCGTTTTCGACCACCATCAGGATGCCGTCGTTTCCGGCGATCATCGAGCGGACCTCGATGCTTGCCGGCGTGCTCGCATCGGACGCCGTGTCAAAGCAGGTGGATCTCTACTTCGAGCCACCGGTGCAGCGCTTCGCGGCCACGCAATGGGCGCCGCTCGACATCATGGTCAAGGAAGGTTACGCGCAGGCGTTGACGACGCTCGACGAATGGCGCGCGCGCGGAGGTGATGCCATTCGCCATACGGATGCGATGCCGACGTACACTGCGCCGTCGGTGCCTCGCCTGAGTAGTGCCGCCGTTGTATGAACGACTCGCCGATATCGCCTGACGAGCCCATCGCGATCGTCGGCATCGGCTGTCGATTGCCTGGCGGCGCAAACGATCCTGATGGCTTCTGGCGGATCGTGCGCGACAAGATCGACACCGTTGGCGACGTACCTCCGGACCGCTGGAGTGTCGACGCATACCATGACCCCGACGGAAAGCGGCCCGGTTCTATCACGTCGCGACGCGGCGCGTTCCTGCACGGTATCGATCTCTTCGATCCTGCGTTCTTCGGTATCTCGCCTCGCGAAGCCACGCGCATCGATCCGCAGCACCGGTTGTTGCTCGAGGTTGCATGGGAGGCGATGGAAGATGCAGGAAAGATTCCGTCCGAACTCGCCGGCACACCCGTCGGTGTCTTCGTCGGCATTTCGTGGAACGATTATTCGGCCATCCAGCTTGCCCCCGGCAACGCCGATTCCATCGATACGCACACCGGCACGGGTGGCGCGAATAGCGTAGCGGCCAACCGCATTTCGCACGCGTTCGATTTTCGAGGGCCGAGCATCGCAATCGACACGGCGTGCTCGTCGTCGCTCGTGGCGATCCACGTCGCGTGTCAGGCGCTCCGCAACGACGAGTGTTCCATCGCACTTGCCGGTGGCGTGAATGCAATGCTCATCCCGGCGTACTTCATCGCGTTGAGCCGCCTCAACATGTTGAGTCCCGTCGGCCAGTGTCGCGCGTTCGACGCCGACGGTAAAGGCTATGTGCGGGGTGAAGGCGCAGGGTTGGTCGCATTGCGCAAACTGAGCGACGCCGAGCGCGATGGCGATCGCATCTACGCAGTGATTCGTGGGTCCGCCGTCAATCAGGACGGCCACACGAACGGCATCACGGTGCCGAGCCAGGCGTCGCAGGAAGTGGTGGTGCGCGAGGCCTGCCGCCGCGCGGGCGTGCGACCGCACGAAATCGCGTACGTCGAGGCGCACGGTACGGGAACACCGGTCGGTGATCCCATCGAGGCGCACGCGCTCGGATCCGTTATTGGTAAGGACCGCGCGGACGGCGATACGTGCGTCATCGGTTCTGTAAAGACGAACATCGGTCACCTCGAGAGCGCGGCAGGTATTGCAGGGCTGCTCAAGGCGACGCTCGCGCTCGCGCACGAGCACATCCCGCCGAACCTGCATTTCGACACGCCGCATCCGGGCATTCCCTTCGAACGCTTTCACCTTCGCGTGGCCACCGCGCTGGAGTCGTGGCCGCGGAGCGCGACACCGCGGTACGCCGGCGTCAACTCGTTCGGCTTTGGTGGCACGAACGCACACGTGATACTCGGCGAAGCGCCCCTCTGTCATCCTGAGCGAGCGGAGCGAGTCGAAGGATCTGCACCGCGTTGTCATCCTGAGCGAGCGCAGCGAGTCGAAGGATCTGCACCGCGTTGTCATCCTGAGCGAGCAGAGCGAGTCGAAGGATCTGCACCCAGGATCCTACCAGTTTCCGCACGCAGCGCTGCTGCATTACGCGCGCGTGTTGCGTCATTCGCCGACTACCTCGCTAACGTCGACCAAACCACCACGCTGGACGACGTGTGTCGCACCGCTGCCGTTCGTCGCGACCATCTCGAACATCGACTCGCTGTTGTCGCGACGGATGCCGCGAGCATGCGCGCTCAGCTCGATGCGTGGCTCGCTGGTGAACAGGCTCCCGACGTTCGCGCTGGCAAAGCGACGGCGGGGCAGAAGATCGCGTTCGCGTTCTGCGGCCAGGGTCCGCAGTGGTGGGGCATGGCGCGAGGGCTATTGCAAGGCAGCTCGGTATTTCGCGAAACGATCCAGCGCATCGACGCACTCATGCGTCCGTTGAGTGCGACCTCGAATGGACACGACGCGCCATGGTCGCTGCTCGAAGAACTGATGCGCGACGAGACGACGTCGCGCGTTCACGAGACGAATATTCTGCAGCCTGCCGTGTTCGCGGTGCAGATGGGTCTCGCCGATTTGTGGCGCTCATGGGGCATTACGCCGAGCGCCGTTGTGGGACACAGTATGGGTGAGGTGGCCGCCGCGTGTGTGGCTGGCGCGCTGTCACTCGAGAATGCTGTAAAACTCATTTACCATCGCGGACGCATTCAGCACAAAACCGCGGGTACGGGCCGGATGCTCGCGGTAGGCCTCTCGCGTGATGCTGGTGAAGAGGCCATCGCCGGTTACGCGAATCGTCTCTGGATTGCGGGCATAAACGGGCCATCCAGCATCACCGTCGGCGGTGAGATATCAGCTGTCGCCGAGCTGTCGGAGATGCTGGCGAGCCGAGGCATCTTTCATCGCGCCGTTCGCATGGAGATGGCGTGTCACACCCCGCACATGGACCGCCTCGAGCGTGAGTTCGGTTGCGCGATCCGCGATATCGAATTCAGCGCGCCGGTCATTCCGTTTTACTCCACCGTCTCAGGAGCCGCCACATCACGGCCGCTCGACGCCGAGTACTGGTGGAAGAACATGCGGCAATCCGTTGAGTTTCTTGCGGCCACGCAGACACTCGTCGCGGATGGTGTCTCACGCTTCGTCGAGATTGGGCCACATCCAGTCCTCGCGAGCGGAATTGCCGAAGTGCTGTTGCAGGAGAGCCGCCAGGGCATCGTGCTTCCGTCCATTCGCCGCTCCGACGACGACACGCGCGTGATGCTGCACTCACTCGCGACGTTGTATTCGGTTGGCGAGCGTGTAGCATGGGGCGCCGTGGTGGGCACCGGCGGAAACGTCGCCCGATTGCCGAACTATCCGTGGCAACGGCAGCGATACTGGAACGAGTCGCCCCGGGCCATGCGCGAGCGGCTCGGCACGCAGCGCAAGGCGCTGCTCGGCGTGCGGCAGCCTGGCGTCAACGGTTGCTGGGAATCGACACTCGACGGTGCGCGATACCCGTGGCGTCGTGTGGGGCCGCCGATGGCGGTCATGA
>JBDTMO010000065.1:0-13491 GCA_039934235.1 bacterium
GCCAGAAGCCATGGCGCGAGATGGTGAGCGGGCGGTATACGCTGGATCAGGCCGGCGACGCGCTGGAAGCGGTCGCGTCGCGCAGCGCGATCAAGGCGCTCATCACGCCGAACCCGACGCTGCTCTGATGCTGTACGTCGACAACGGCGGCATCACCGACGCCCATCTCAACCTCGCCCTCGAAGAGTACGTCTTGCGCAACAAGATGGGCGAGGACGACCTCCTGCTCTTTTACGTCAACGCGCCAGCGATCATCATCGGTCGCAACCAGAACACGATCGAGGAGATCAATTCGGACGTTGTGGCGGAGCGTGGCATACGGGTCGTGCGTCGCGTGTCGGGTGGCGGAGCCGTGTATCACGATCTCGGCAACCTGAACTTCAGCTTCATGACGCGGGATGTGCACAACCGCTTCAATCGCTACGATCGCTTCAACGGTCCGGTGGTCGACGTCTTACGCGACCTCGGTGTTCCAGCGGAGATTGGCGGACGAAATGACATTCTTGCTGGTGGACGCAAGATTTCCGGCAATGCGCAGTTCGCGACGCCAGACCGCATGCTCAGCCATGGCACGCTCTTGCTAGACTCCAATCTCGACGACGTGACGGCCGCGCTGCGTCCAAAGCCGGGCAAGGTGGAATCGAAGGGCGTAAAGTCCATTCGTAGCCGAGTCGCGAACATCAGCGAGTTTCTCAGCGCTCCGATCGATGTCGACGAACTACGCGAGCGGATCCTCGAGCGCATCTTTGGCACGCGCGACCGTTCCCAGATTCCGTCAGTGGAGATCGGTGAAGGCGACTGGCAGGGCGTGCGCGAGCTACTCGGCCGCAAGTACGGGACGATGTCGTGGAACTACGGCGAGAATCCCTCAAGCAATGTTCAACGCGATCATCGTTTCCCTGGCGGTGAGATCGACGTCCGGCTCGACGTGAAGGAAGGGCTCATTGCGGGCATCCGCATTTTTGGCGACTTCATGGGACGTCGCGACGTCGATGAACTGGAGACGCGATTGACAGGCGTGATGTACGAGCGCGATGTGATGATGAAGGCACTCGCCGATGTGGACCTCGGGGAGTTCTTTACGGGCATTGGCCGAGATGATGTGTTGAGCATCCTCTGCCCTTGAGACAGCGTGATTCGCGATGTCTGCTAACGCAACGCGACGCATTGGGCTGAGCTTCTGGCCGATCTTCGGTCTCTGGACCGTCCCGACGCTGCTCTCGACGTTCGAGACGGTGATGTTCTCGCGCATCGCCGGCCGGCCGATGCCGGCGTACCTCGCATTTCTTGCCGAAGCGCCGCAATGGTACGGGTGGGCGCTGCTCACACCGGTGATCGTTTTGCTTGGCGAGCGCTTTCCGCTTCGGTGGCCGCCACGCGTACGCAATGTCCTCGTGCACGCGACTGCGAGCCTAGCGTTCAGCTTACTCGTCGCGATGGCCGACGCGTTCGTGAATCTGTACGTGCGGCCTTCACGCCTTGGCTTTCTCGACGCAACGCGCAATTGGTTCTTCGGTGGCTTGCCTGCGACGACGCTCGCGTATGTCGCGATCATCGCGCTCAGCTATGCGGTGGGAAACGCAGCGCGGCTGCGGGAGCGCGACACGCAGCTTCGTGAAGCACAGCTCAGCGCATTGCGCATGCAGATCCAGCCGCATTTCCTGTTCAACAGCCTCAACGCCATCATGGCGCTGGTTCGCGACCAGGACACTGCGCAAGCCGTGCGCGCGCTCGCGTTGCTGAGTGACGTGCTGCGCACAACGGTGAATGCGGGGGAGGCGCACACCACGACGCTCGAGCAGGAGCTCACGTTCGTCGGTCGATACCTGGATCTCGAACGCATACGATTCGGCGATCGCCTTCGCGTCGACATCGACGTTCCTGATGACCTGCTCGGCGCTGCGGTGCCGGTGTTTGTGTTGCAGCCGTTCGTCGAGAACGCATTGAAGCACGGCATCCTCCGCGAGCGCGGCGGCAACAGCATCAGGATCAGCGCTCGCGATGGCGACGGCGCGCTCACTTTGCTCGTGCGCGATGATGGCACCGGGCTCGCAGAGCCAACCGCTGGCGGCGTCGGGATCGCGAACGTGCGTGCTCGCCTGCAGCAACTGTATGGCGATCGTGCGCATGTGAACGTCCGAAACGCCAACCCTGGCGTCGAAGTCGAGATTCGCCTACCTCGCCAATGATTCGGGCGCTCATTGCCGACGACGAGCCGCTGTCGCGCCGGTTGATGCACCAGATGCTCGACCGTCACGCCGACGTCGTCATCGTTGCCGAGTGTGCGGACGGAGCGGCAGCGCGCGATGCGATTGCGTCGCTCAAACCGGACGTTGCGTTTCTCGACATCCGGATGCCGGTGGAGTCTGGCCTCGACGTTGCGCG
This sequence comes from bacterium, assembly GCA_039934235.1. Lineage (GTDB taxonomy): Bacteria > Gemmatimonadota > Gemmatimonadetes > Gemmatimonadales > Gemmatimonadaceae > AG11. The sequence goes on from JBDTMO010000065.1 coordinate 2,386, forward strand.
AGGACGAGAGACGCCCGGCGGGACGCTCATCGTGTTCGTCACTGCGCACGACAAGTTCGCGCTGCCCGCGTTCGAGACCGACGCCGTTGACTACCTCACCAAGCCGCTTACCGAAGAACGGTTCGACGCAATGCTCAACCGCGTGCGCGAGCGTCTTCGGTTGCGGCGGCTCGCAGAGGTGGCCGACGCGCCAGACATGCCATACGTCTCGCACCTGGTGTCGCGAGTCGGCACGCGCGACGTCGTCGTGCCGCTGGAGACGATCGACTACATCGAGTCTGATGACGTGTATGCTGCCGTCGTTGCGAGCGGACGGCGGCATCTCGTGCGGACGGCGCTGGACGCGTTGGAGCAGAGTCTCGATGCCAGACTCTTTGCGCGCATTCATCGGTCGTACATCGTGCGGCTCGATCGGGTGCGCGAGTTTCGGCGCGCCACCAGTGAGGTGGTGCTTGTCGACGGAACGGCGCTTCCCGTAAGTCGTCGACGGAAGCCCGTGCTGGAATCTCTGCTCAAGCCGTTGGCGACATAAAGCCGACCGTTCGCGACAGTGGAGGCGACGGGTCAGTGGCTCGGTGACATCGTTCCTGGCAGTGGTCACACTGCACCCTCACGACGAGAACGATGCTCCTGCTTGCGCTTGCCCTTATCGCCGCTCCGCCCAATCCCCACGCGCTCGTCGATCGCGCGATTGCCGCAATGCAGCGCGGTCAGTCGCTGCGCGACGTCCGGTCCATTCGCCTCAACGGCATCCAGCACGACTACCTGCTCGGCAATGCGGAGCGAGCCGAGGGCCCGTGGCGCGTACAGTACTCGACGTTCAGCGAGTTGCGCGATGCGTCGTCGGGCGCCATGCGTCGCACTGACCAGACACTTACGGGTGCAGCCAAGGGTCCGGATCGCATCACTGTTCTTACGGACAGTGTTGTTGCCGCACGCGTTGGTGGCCGAGAGGTTGGTGGCTCGCATGGCGCCTTCGAGGACGTCATTGATCGGATCGACGGTTCGCCGGAGCGCGCGCTGCTTTTGGCTGCCGCATCGAAGGCGCTCACGTTGGGTGCACCGGTTAAGCGCTTCGGCGTCACGTTCGACGTTGTGTCGTTTCCGTGGCGTAACGGCCGCATGAGCATCGAGCTCAATCACAATACGCACTTGCCGGAGGTCGTGGAGATTGTGCGACGGTATCCGGACAACTTTCGCTGGAATGTGTTCGGTAATGTGACGATGAGAGCGGACTATGTGGACTGGAATGTCACGCCCTCGGGCGCGTATTGGCCGATGCAGACGAAGATCAGCTTCAATGACCAGCCGCTGCGCGACGTTTCCCTTTCTTCGGTTGCGCTCGAGTCGAGCGCTGCGTCCCCCGATTCATTCATCGTGTCGGACTCGGCGCGTGTTCAATTTGCGGCCAACTCGAAGCTCAACTTTTCGCGCTTTGCGTTCGGCGCGCGCGGCCAACCGACGGAGCTTGCGCCCGGCATTGTTCGTGTGCCGGATCAGTGGGCGATGACGCTCGTGAAGCAGGCGGATGGCGTCGTGATCTTCGAGTCGCATATCAGCGGGCAATACCTGCGCGACGTTATCGCGGAAGCAGGACGTCGTTGGCCCGGTGCACCGGTGAAGGCGTTGGTCATGTCGTCCGACCCATGGGCGCACCTGGGCGGATTTCGCGAGGCGGTTGGGATGAAGATCCCGATTTATGCAAACGCGGGCAGCGTGCCTTTCCTAACCTCAATGGCGAAGAGTGGACCTGCCCCGCGATTCATACCTGTAGTCGGCAAGACGGTGATTGGCAGCGGAGACAACGCGATCGAGTTGTATCCTGTTGGCGGACCGTATGCCGAGCGGATGCTGATGGCGTATTTCCCGGGGCATAGGCTGTTGTATGGGGCTGATCTCGTATTCAGGTCGCGCGGTCCGGATGGCACTCCGCTCAAGACGTTCATCGAGACGCCGCTGGTCGACCTGCGCGCGGCGGTGGCGCGCGAGAAGCTGGATGTCGAGACGCTGTTTTGCGTGCAGAACTATCCGACGTTCAAGTGGAGTGAGTTCGTGGCGCGCTAGACATTTGTTGTGCCGAGCGAGCGGCGAGTCGACCCGTTGTCATCCTGAGCGAGCGCAGCGAGTCGAAGGATCTGCACTTTGCTTCTGACTGCAACGACAACTGCCTGATGCTGTTTCCAAGTGCTCCACAGGCTAGATCCTGCGAAGCCGATCCTCCATCGCGCGCTCGGCCTCGAGACTCGCGTAATCACGCCCAACCGTCGCCACCGCGACCGCCTGGCCGTTTACCATGTAGCGCACAGTGCAATCGCCATCCGTCGGCACACCGTCGACCTCCAACGCGTCCCACCGCTCGGCGTGCCCGACGTAATTGATCGCCTTATCGTAGTGCTGGCTCCAGAAAAATGGCACTTCGTTAAAAGCCCCACGCCGCCCAAGCATGTTGCGCGCAGCCGCTTGGCCCTGTCGCTCGGCAAGCACCCAATGCTCGACGCGAATGCGCGCGCCTGTGAGACCGTCCGGATAGCGCGCGATGTCGCCAGCGGCATAGATGCCTGGCGCGCTCGTCTCGAGAAACGCATTCACGAGCACTCCCTTGTCCATCGCCAGTCCGCACTGCTCGGCCAACTCGAGGCGCGGACGAACGCCCACGCCCATGATGACGAAGTCGGCGTCCAACACGGTGCCATTGTCGAGCGTGACAGACTTTACGTCGATACGCGCTACCGTGTGCTCCAGATGAAACACCACGCCATGCGACTCGTGAACGCCGCGAATGAAGTCGCCGAGCTCTGGGCCGAGCACACGTTCGAGTGGCCGTTGTTCCGGTGCGACGACGTGGACGTCGATCCCTCGCGTGCGCAGCGACGCGGCAACCTCCAACCCAATGAAGCTCGCGCCGATGACAACGACTGTGTGTGCCTCCTTTGCGACCGCGACGAGTGCGCGACTGTCGGCGAGTGAGCGGAGGTAGAGCACACGACTGCCTGGCGCCTGAGGCGTGGGGAGGTGAATTGGCTCCGCGCCCGTCGCGAGCAGCAGCGCGTCAAACTCGTGCGTGCTTCCATTGTCGAGCGTAACACGTTTGGCCGGCACATCGATGGACGTCACGCGGCGCCCGAGTTCGAGCTGAATGTTGTGCCCTTCGTAAAACTCGGTGGAGCGCAGCGGTATCCACTCTTCCGGCGCATTGCCGGCGAGGTAGTCCTTCGAGAGGTTCGGGCGGTCGTATGGCACGCTCTCGTCGACGCCGATCATCGTGACCGGCCCCGCGTAGCCTTCGCGGCGGAGCATTTCGGCGGCGGCGTTGCCCGCGGCCCCGGCGCCAACGATTACCACGGAAGTTGGACTCGCGTCGCGCGACGAGGTTGCCGCGCGCTCGACTAAGAGCTCGCCACCTTCGATCTCACTCGTGACATAGAACTTGTCGGCGCGTTGCTCGACCACCCAGCGTGACACGGGTTTGAGCGCGGGAGCACGCACCGCCTGACCGGTGCGCAGGCTGAAACACGCGTGATGCCACGGACAGCGTACGGTATCGCCAACGAGTAGGCCTTCCGCGAGCGGACCGCCGTAATGGGAACAGGTCGCACCAATGGCGAGCACCTCATTGCCAACGCGCGCCACAACAACCGCTTTCCCCTCAGCGTGGCCGCCGAGCATTGCACCGTCTGCGAGATCAGTGAGGAGCACGCCCTTGGTGAAGTCCGGGCCAGTCAATTCAGCGGTTTGGTCACTCATGCCTTCACCGTTTAGGTATTTGTCATCCCGCGCGAGCAATAGCGAGCGTCGGGATCTGCTTTCGGTGCGCCGTGTGTCCCCGAGCACGCACGATGGGTCCCGACACTCGCTTCGCTCATGCGGGATGACATCAGGATTGCGAGGCCAACGGACGACCTGGCATCATGGTTTGCGAGGCAACGGACGACCCGCGAGCGCTCCCGTGTAGGCGCCCTCGTTCACCGCCACCACGCCGTTTACGAGCACGTAACGCATGCCAGTCGCGAGCAACGTCGGCTGCTCGTACGTCGCGCGATCACTCACGGTGCGCGGATCGAATACGACGACGTCCGCAAACTTGCCCGCTGCCAGCACACCGCGATCAGTCAGTCGCAAAGTCTCGGCCGTGAGTGCACTCGATGAATGAATTGCTTGCGTCAACGTCAGCAGATGCTTCTCATAGACATACTGGCGCAGCTTGCGTGGAAACGTGCCGTACTTGCGTGGATGACCGCCCGAGCCATCCGATCCGGTCATTACAAATGGCTGCACCATAAAGGTCTCGAGATCCGATTCCTTCATGTTGAACGACGCGACGCTCGCGTCACCGGCCAGGATGATCGTGATCGCCGCCTCGATCGCGGGCTCGTGACGCGCCTGCGCAATCTGCTCGAGATTCCTGCCGAGTATGCTCGTGTCGCGTGTCGACGTAATGAGCAGCGACGCCGCACCACCGCGCCGAACAAGGTTCCTTTCCATTTCTCCAACGAGCTTGGCGCGAATGGCCGGATCCGCAACGCGCGCGCGAAGAGAGTCGCGTCCACCCGCTTCGGCCCAGCGCGGCAGCAGCGAGGCACCCACGCTCGTCCCCGACGCGAGGTAGGGATACTGGTCGGCGGTAATCTCGAGACCCGTCGCGCGCGCAGCCTTGATGATGGCCACGATCGAGTCGCTCTGCCCCCATACATCTGTGCCCAGCGCCTTGATATGGGAAATGTGAACAGGAATGTGCGCTTCGCGGCCGATGCGAATGGTCTCATTTACGGAGCCGACGACACCACCGCTCGTGTACGAGCCTTCATCGCGCATGTGCGAGTCGTAAATACCACGCGATCGCGCGGCAATCTTCGCGAGCTCGATCACCTCTTCCGTCGACGAATAGTTCCCGGGTGCGTAGTACAGCCCTGTCGACATCCCAATCGCACCCTCCGACATTCCGCGCGCAACGATCGCTCGCATGGAGTCGAGCTGCGTTGCGGTCGGCGTCGCGCTTGACATGCCCATCACGGCACCACGCACGGAACCCTGCGGGACGTACAGCGCCGCGTTCGTGCCGATTCCGTCCTTAGCCCACGCGGCTAACCGCTTGCCGATATCGATCGTGCCGCCGCCATCGTTGTTCGTGATGACGGTCGTGACGCCCTGCATGAGATAGTCGGCGTTCCCCTTGCGATCCTTGTTGGAGAGATCCTCCAGCGTGTGCGTATGCGGGTCGATGAAACCCGGCGCAACAACGAGTCCTCCCGCTTCGATGATGCGCCGCCCGTGGATATTGGCCGACGCTGCATCACCGACAAACACAATGCGGTCCTTCGAAATGCCGACGTCGGCACGCCGTTCTGCGGACCCCGTGCCATCCACGACAGTGCCACCGCGGATGAGGATATCCACCTCTCGTCCCTGCGCCGAGAGTGAACTCGAACCAAGGAAAACGACTGCGGCAACAATGATCGATGAACTGCGCATGGCTCCCTGTTTGATGGAATGCAGATCACGCTGCGTGCAACCTTCCCTCAACGCCCGTTGTCATCGCGGTATGTCGCGCGTCGCCGCCTCGCAACGCGCGAAGGTAGATCCCGACATTCGCTTCGCTCATGCGGGATGACGGCGCCTTCTGACGCTCAGGAAAGCTCGTCGATTGTGCGACGGCTGTTGCGCGCCTTCGCTTCGATCTCCTCGCTGATCTCGGCCGTGGTGCCCAACCACGCGCGAATGGCGCGTTGTTCATGGAGCATGAGATTCCAGGGCAACCCCGGCGAGTTCAGGCGGACGGACACGAAGCAGCCGACAATGCGTACGACGATGCCCTCGACAGTCATCGCCTCGAACGCGTGCGGAGTGAGCCTGAAACGCACCACGTCATTTATGGCAAGCGTCACGTTGTCGGGCACCTGGACGCGCAGGCCAGTCTCGGACCAATCCTCCAATCCAACAGGAAGGTCAGGTTCGAGAACAGCGCGCACCAGACGTTTTTCCGGATACCCTTGGGGATAGCTCACCCGGAATGAGGCGCGTTCTGGGACGCCTAAGGGATTGTTCGCAGCCATGAGTTCTGTTCCTGGCCTTGACTCAAGTCTCGCGCTGAGGGACTGGCACAAATTGCTGCCCTCCGCCCCAGAATATCAACTACCTGGCCGGCACGACCAGTTCCGATGGCTCAACGGGCCGAAGCATGACATCAATTGCCAGCCAGACGACGCGCGAGATGGGGAACAGAAGAATCATCACGCCCAGCAGCACGACGGGAATTGCGTACTGCAGAAATGACCAGGGGACGTTCGGATACGTGATCCAGATGGCGGCGCCGATCGCGAGAACCGCGAGCGTCTCGCCGATCATCATTCCAAAGAACATCGCGCCGGAGAAGTAATCGTCGTCGCTGCGGCAAAAACGAAAACCGCACGCCGAACACCGGTCATGCACCGTATTGAAGCCGCTGAGCACGCGTCCATTTCCGCAGTGCGGGCAGCGCAGCCGCAGCGCCCGCGACGCCAGCAACAGCGCGCGACCGGCGGACGGCATGTCGAGCGCAGACTCGGTAGTTCGATGGGCGGCAGGTTTCGTCGAAGGCATATCGCAATCTACCCCTTGTCGGCCTTCCGCACTCGAATCAGTCCCTCCTGCGCCACGGACGCGACGAGCTCGCCCGACTGCGAGTGAATCGTTCCGCGCACAAATCCGCGGGCGCCCCACGTGACGGGGCTGTCGGTTGAGTACAGCAGCCATTCGTCGGCACGAAAAGGACGATGCATCCAGAGCGAGTGATCGAGCGACGCCAACTGCAGGCCTCGCGACCGGTACGGAATACCATGCGGCTGAAGCGCCGTAATGAGCAGCCCATAGTCCGACGCGTATGCCAACACGGCCTGATGGATCGATGGATCATCAGGCAGCTTGCCCACGGCGCGAAACCATGCTTGACGAACGGGCGCGCGCTTCTCGGAGCCAAGTGGATCGCCCGGACTGACGGGGCGTACGTCGATGGGACGCTCCTGCGTGAGGATCGATCGGAGCGATTCCGGAATCTGGTGCGCCATTTCACGAATGAGCGTGAGCTCTGGCGTGAGCGTATCCGGATGCGGCACCTCCGGCATCTCTGACTGATGCGCCGGACCCTCTTCTTCAATGTGAAACGATGCCGAGAGATTGAAGATTGCCTGCCCGTGCTGAATGGCGGTGACGCGTCGCGTGGTGAAGCTGTTTCCGTCGCGAAGGCGATCCACGAAGTAGACGATCGGTGCAGCGAGATCGCCCGGCAGGATGAAGTATCCATGCGCCGAGTGCGCTTCGCGATTTGCGTCGACGGTGCGACGTGCCGCCACGAGCGCCTGCGCGAACACTTGCCCACCGTACACTCGACCCGTCCCAAGGTCGCGGTTCTGCCCACGATAGATGTTCACCTCGAGTGGTTCGAGGTCGAGGAGCGAGAGAAGGATGTCGAGAGAGTCGTCGCTCATGCGGTCGTTGAGATTTGCGTTGATGTGTTGCGAGGGCGGATGCCGGGCTGAGCGGAAGTTAAGACAGCGTGCGCGTATGCGTTTCGTACCGCGATTCCTGCAATTCGTGACACGCGCGAACCGCTCGTGCCGTGGAACGGACCTGCCTTGGCGAGGGGGCGTATCAGGAGATGAAGCAATCCGTGAGACATCGCAAATGTGCGGTCGCGGAGCATCATTTCCCATCAGGAGACGACGATGAAGAAAATGTCCATAGTTCCCGTCATTGCCCTCGCACTGACGCTGGGCGCGGCTGGCGTAGCGAGCGCGCAGGGAGTTGGCCGTCCCGACGGTCAGCGCGCCGCGCAGCAGGATAGCACCCATCGTCGCGGCGCGGGTCGCCGTGGCGGTCCGGACGGCATGCTTTTGCGCGGGATCACCCTGTCGGCGAGTCAGCAGACTCGTGCGAAGGCGCTACGCGAAAACTCGCGCAAGCAGATGGAAGGGAATCGGCCGAAGCGCCAGATAGCGCGCGGCGACACGACGGGCATGGGTGCGCGCCGAGCACAGATGCAGCAGTTCCGCGAGAAGCGCGTTGCGGAGTTGCGTTCGATCCTCACGTCAGGCCAGCGCACGCAGTTCGACAAGAATGTTGCCGAGTTGAAGGCGCGTGCAGGTGAGCACCGTGGTGGTAAGGCGTGGGGTGGCCAGGGCCGGACGGGCTTGTGATCCTGCCCTGTCATCTTGAGCGAGCGGCGCGAATAGGATTGTCATCCTGAGCGAGCGTAGCGAGTCGAAGGATCTGCACCTATACGTGCGGATCCTTCGACTTCGCTCAGGATGACAAAAGTTCGACTTCGTTCGTGTCATGAACTCATCGATCGTGCTTCGCGCGCACGTGCACGCGCACCGAACGCATGAGCGCCCTGAGCTTTGCGCGCTCGGCACTCGCCGCAACGGCGTCGGTTTCCAACTGCGATCGCGCAGCTTCGCGCTCGAGCTTCCGCCAGCTCTTCAGTCGTTCGGGCGACATCACGCCCGTGTTTACGGCATCGACCACCGCACAGCCCGGCTCATTGTCATGACGACAGTCGCTGAACCGGCACGACTCGCTCAACGTCGCGATGTCCTCGAACACATGCTCGAGCCCAGCGTCGGCAGACCACAGTTGGAGTTCGCGCATGCCCGGCGTGTCGATCACGAGCACGCCATTCCCCAGGTGCACAAGCTCGCGATGCGTCGTGGTGTGGCGCCCGCGTCCATCGCGATCGACGTCGGCCGTGCGCATGATCTCGCGTCCAGCCAACCGATTGATGAGCGTGGACTTTCCCACGCCTGAGGAGCCGAGGAGTGCGATGGTCGAGCGAAGCCCGATCAATTTTCGGAGCTCGATGATTCCGTCGTCATTCGATGCCGAAACCGCAATGACGTCGACACCCGGCGCGACGCCCCGCACCGTGCTCACATATTCGTCGACCACTTGAGCGCGCGAAGCGGCCAACCTGTCATCCTGAGCGAGCGAAGCGGCCAGCGTGTCATCCTGAGCGAGCGAAGCGAGTCGAAGGATCTGCACCTCAGCCACCAAATCGCACTTGGTAAGAACAACCGCTGGCACCGCACCACTTTCCCACGCCAGTGCGAGGTAGCGTTCGAGCCGGCGCACATTCACGTCGTGCGGCAGTGCCATAACCACGAACACCCGATCGATATTCGCCGCAACCACCTGCGCCTCGGCCCTGGCTCCAGCAGCGCGACGAATGAACGCGGTGCGGCGCGGAACTATCACACGCGCGCGCGCGGACGTGTCCGATGCGTCGACGCGCAGTGCGATCCAATCGCCCGTTGCAGGGCGTGCCAACGAATCTCCGTTCAGCAGCCGGGGATCCAGCGTCGCATCGCGCTCTCCTGCGTTCGTCGCGACAACAATGCGGCTGCGATGCACCGCAGTGACGCGCGCGGGTATGTCGCCGGGTTCCGCAATCGTCGCGAAGGAGGTGGCAACGTCGTCATTCCAGCCAAATTGTATCAATGCCGTCAGCGCCTGCCCTTCGGCGCCGAGAGATGAGTCGTTCATGATGTGGTGATGCTCCATGCGGTTCGCACGCCGAATGGCGCGCAACGGTGATGGGGCGCAAATCCATTGTGGATCAGCGCGGCTCAGCATCCCCTAACCGTGAAGCAGGAGTCCGGGCAGACGGGCCGTAATCGGACAACGGGCCGTGCCGTTATCCAATTCGGTTGTTGCTCACCAGCTGGTCAGTCCGCCGTCAGGACGCGAGCGTCGCGGTCAGGACGTGAACGAAAAGTTCGGCGGTACGCACAGGCACCTCGAAAGAATGTGAATCGAGCTACTGCTCAGCGTGCCGTAATGTGTGATTGTGTGGCCGCGATGGCAATCAGGCACGGTGCGGGTGATCGCGCGAGACGCCGCCGTCACTACTCTTCAAATTCGGTGATCGTTCACTGATGCGACGCAGCAAGCCAAGCCGATCGTCGGGGAGGTTTTCCCAACCGGCCGGAACGTCACCGATGGGAATTCGGCAGCGATCTCCGCCACCCACGCGTTCGAAGCACACCCAGCCATCGCGGTAGCGCTCGCTCACGCCGATGCCCGCGCCCTCCGGCCAGACGTGCCACGCGTTCCACTCTTGCCCGTTGGAATCCTTGAAGGTCCTTAGCGCCATACGCCCCGCACATTTTCGCAGGGAGAGGGGCGACCGGACTTCGGCACACGCACTCGAATCCCCGCAACGACAAGCGATCGTCGAGCGGCAAGCTACGTACCGCCAAGCCGCACGTGTGACGAATGGAGCGCACGCCGTGACGGAGGCTCTATTCGCCGACACGCGCTGCGCGCGTGCGGGATCACATCGACACTAACCCTTCCTGCCTAGTTCGACAGCGACACACTCGACGGGTCGAGCTCGCCAGTGTAATACGAGATCAGCGCGCGCTGAAACACCAACGTGTATTGCGCACTCACCACCGCACTCGCCGCCTGAAGTTGCAGCGCCCGTGCTTGCGTGAGTTCCAACAGCGTCGACGAACCAAGCTGGTAGCGCTGCTGCGTGGTCGACACAGACAGATCCGCCGCCTTCTGCTGCGCCTGCGCCGTAGTCAACTGCTGCCGAGCCGTTTCGAAGTCGAGATAGGCACGACGCACTTCAAGGGCGATGGACTGCTTCTGATTCTCGAGCGAAAGTCGGGCGTTCTCCTCCTGAATCCGCGCCTGCTGGATTGCGATGCCAGACGCGCCGCGATCGAACAGCGGCAGCGACACGCCGAGGCTCAATGATCCGCCACGACGCTGATTGAGCTGCGAGCTCAACGAAAGATCCGTCGCGGAACTGTACGCGGTGTTGTAGCCCACGTTCATCGACACTGTTGGCAGCTTGCCACCACTCGCGCCCTTCACGCCTTCCGACGCCGCACTCAACTTCGACTCGTCCGACGCAAGATCAGCGCGTCGTGCGAAGGCACGATCGAGCAATTCGTCGAGCGACGTCGACAGTGCAGTCGTCGTCGGAGTGATCACCGGCGACGCAAACTGAAAGCTCTTCCGTGGATCGAGCCGCAGCGTCTGGATCAAGCTGATCTTCGCCAGCTCGACATCGCGCCCCGCAGCCACGACCGCCGACCGCGAACTCGCCGTCGTCGCCTGCTGCTG
>JBDTMO010000066.1:0-13411 GCA_039934235.1 bacterium
GTGATGGTGGAACGTTCGCTCGCACCCAGTTGCGACGTCGTCTGCGAACGGACGACGTTGGCCGTTGCGTCAACGGATGGAAGGTACGACGACCTCGCCGCGCCATACGATGCCGCGCCGGCCCTCGCTTGCGCCCATGACAGCTGGGTTTGCGGATTGTTGCGCAGCGCGATGTCCACCACCTGGCCGAGCACGAGGGCGCCCCCAAGCTGCGCACTGTCGCTTGCTGCGGCACTCGTGGCCGATCGCGCCGGTTCCGGGGGTACAACACCACTTGGCGCGCGCCACACGTCGTCCCGAGCCGGCGGAGCCGAGGGCGCGCCGTCGATGCTCGGCAGCGCATGGGAACAGCCAGCAATCAGAATGCTGACAGCATACCAACCGAAGCGAAGCCGGCGGAACACGGGTCGACTTCCCCGGTCCCGCCGTATGATGATCCCTGATTCACTCGGCGTATTCACGTACATCGCATGGCAGTTGGTAAACGCGACGAAACACTCGACGCGCAATTCATTGAATTGATACGGGTTGGCGCTTGCAATCGCTGCAATCTGGCTACTTGGGACCGTTTGCGCTCGGCGCCGCCTTGAGGTCCGACGGCGTGATGGCTACGCGAACGCGCGCACCGTCCAGCAAGTCCGCGTTCGGATTGAGGACGACCGTCATTCCGTCGACGACGCCATCGGCCACTTCGACCGTTCCACCGTAATCGCGACCGATGTGTACCGAGCGAAAGTGGATGGTGGCGTTCGCGGATCCCTGTGTGCCATCGACGACCATCACCTGCACTCCGTGCGACCGTATCACAAGCGCGCTTGCAGGAAGGAGCAATGGTGGCGTGATCCGTGGGAAACGCAGCGTGGCCTGGGCGGACATTCCCGGCAGCAGCGCGAAGTCGCGGTTCGGGACATCGATCTCCGTGAGCAAAGTGCGCGACGTCGGGTCGAGCGCAGCGGATGTGCGCACGACGTGCCCGGTGAAAGTCCGCCCGGGAATTCCCTGCACCGTTACGACAGCCTCAAGGCCGGAATGGATGGATGTGGCGTAGCCCTCGGGCACCGTGAGGTAGATGCGCACGGTATCCGTCTGTGCAATGCGGAACAGGCTCCCGGCTCCAGCCGCACCGCCAATTCCGGTCGCGCCAGCAGGCGCGCTCGTCGCTCCCGCGGGCGTGATCAGCGATCCGATGTCGACATTGCGTGCCGTGATGACACCCGCAAATGGTGCCGTAACGCGGGTGAACTGCCGGGTTTGTACCAGACGGCGGAGGTTTGCATCCGCGGCTCCGGTATTCGCCTCTGCGGCATCGAACGCGGCCTTCTTCTGGTCGAGTTCCTGGCCGGTGACAGCACTATCGCGCGCGAGTTGCTTCCAGCGTTCAAGGTCAGCCCGGGCAAGGCCGAGCGCCGCCCGCGTCTGCGTGAGCTGCGCCTGCGCCTGTTCCGCCGATTGCGCGAGTTCCGGAGCATCGATCTCGGCGAGCAACTGACCGTTGTGCACGATCGCGCCGATGTCGGACTGCCAACGCTTCACGTAGCCGGTGACGCGGGCATAAATCGCCGATTCGTGGAGCGCCTGAATCGTTCCCGGAAGCGCAAGCTCACTTCCAGCCTCCGCGCGATGCACGGTTGTCACCTGTACGACCGGCGCGCTGTCGCGGGCGGTTGCTTCGGCGCGGAGTTCGTTGTCCACGGACAACCGCGGGATAATCGTGACGACGAGCAATACGAGCAACGCCAACGCGGCAATGCCGCCGAGCAGCACGAGCTTTCGTGCCGTCATGGGGCGCACGGCCGGCGCCGCACCCACGTCGGCATGGTAGGCATGCGCATGGCTGTCGGGCGGCGTTGGCTCTTTGGACGCGCTCATGGTGCTGATGTGTGAAAGTCTGTCATCCCGCGCGAATGAAAGGGGTGTCGGGATCTACCGCGCCCGCACCTGGAGCAGGCCTCAACGCAGGGACAGCAGATCCCGACACATGCTTCGCATGTGCGGGATGACAGCCTCCTGGTGTTCATGCCGCGGGATGACAGCCTCCTGGTGGTAATACCCCGGGATAACAGCCTCCTGGTGGTCATGCTGCGGGATGACAGTTTACTCGTAATCATGCCGCTGCCTCTAGTACACGTTCCGCGGCGTCAGCGCTTGGGGCTCCACGACGAAGCACACTGTAAATGAGCGGCACGATCACCAGGGTAAAGAAAGTGGCAACGAGTAGGCCCCCGATGACCGAGCGACCCAGCGGCGCGTTCTGCTCGCCGCCTTCGCCGAGCCCGAGTGCCATGGGCAGCATGCCGATGATCATGGCGAGCGCCGTCATGCACACCGGGCGCAACCGCGCGTAGCCGGCATCCACCGCGGCTTCAGCCGCACTCCGACCAGCGCGCCGCTGATCATCTGCAAACGTGATAAGGAGCACGCTGTTCGCCGTCGCCACGCCCATGGCCATGATCGCACCCATGAGCGACGGCACCGTGAACGTCGTATGCGTCACGTAGAGCATCCAGATGATGCCCGCGAGCGCACCGGGCAGTGCCATGATGATGATCAGCGGATCAACCCAGCTCTGGAAGTTGACGACGAGCACGATGTACACGAGCAAAATCGCGAAGATGATGCCGAGTCCCAGTCCGGTGAACGAGGTGCGCATGCTTTGCACTTGTCCGCGCATCACAAGCTGCGATCCCTTCGGCAACGACGGCGTTTCGCGCGCGATGATCTTGTCGATTGCGCTGGCCACGCTCCCGAGGTCGCGACGATCCGCACTCGCGAACACGTCGAACACCGGCTGCACATTGTAGTGATTCACCACGGCAGGCGTCGTGCTCCGACTCGCCGTGGCGAGATTGCCGAAGAGTTGCGGCGTGAGGGCGCCCGTCACAGCCACCGGTGTCCCCTGTAGCGCGTCGAGCGATTCCATCTTGTATTGCGGCGTCATCACGCTCACGGCGTACTGCACGCCGTTGGCGGGATTGAGCCAGAAGTTCGGCGACGTCTGCCCGCTCGAGCTGAGCGAGATGAGCAGGTCGCTCGCCACTTCGCGTTGTGACAGCCCGATCTGAAGTGCCTTCATGCGATCAACCGTGAAACGCATTTCCGGTGCGTCCATCACCTGTTGCACGCGGACGTCGGCCGCGCCGGGAATGCGCGAAATTTCTGCTGCGATCTTCTGTGCGACTGCATAGTTCTCGAGGCGCTTCTGCCCCGCGACTTGTACATCGATGGGCGCAGGCAGGCCCAGGTTCAACACCTGGTTCACCATGTCCGCGGGCTGGAAGAAGAACGTGATGCCCGGATACTCCTTTGGCAGCGCACGACGAAGTGCTCGCACGTAGTCCCACGTCGAGCCCTTGTGATCCTTCGTCAGTGTCACGAGGAGATCGCCGTCTGCAGGACCAACCGTCGCATTCGATCCCACCGCGAGTGCGACGCCATACGTCGTCAGCCCGATGTTGTCGAGCAAGAGCGAGAGATCACGCTCGGGAATCGTGCGGCGAATCGTCTGCTCGATGCGAGCGAACAACAACTCCGTCTCTTCGAGGCGTGTGCCGGCAGGCGCGCGAACGTGCAGCTGAAACTGGCCGCCATCCACGTTGGGAAAGAAATCCTCGCCAATGGCCGGCACGAGCACGAGCGTCAGCGCGACGAACACGAATGCGACGGCAAGGACGACGCGCCGATGCTGCATCGCGCCGGCGAGCAATGCGTGATATCCGCCGCGAAATCGCTCGAACCATTCGTCGAAACGCGCGACCAGGCGGCCGAACCTGCCAGGAGCATGCACGTGCCCGCCGCCCGTATGCTGCGCCGCCTCAGCGGGCAACATGTAATCCGCCATCGTGGGCACGAGGGTCCGCGACAGGAAATACGACGCTGCCATCGCAAAAATCACCGACAGTGCGAGTGGCCGGAACAACGCGGCGGCCGGCCCCGACAGCGCGAAGATCGGGAGGAACACGATGCAAATCGCCAGCGTCGACACAAAGGCTGGAATGGCGATCTGCTCCGCGCCGTCGATGATGGCGAGGCGCAGTGGCTTGCCCGTTTCGAGATTGCGATGAATGTTCTCGATCGCCACCGTCGCATCATCGACGAGAATGCCCACGGCGAGCGCCAGTCCGCCAAGCGTCATCACATTGAGCGTTTCGCCGATGGCCCACAGGGCGATGATCGACGTCAACACGCTGAGCGGAATCGAGAGCGCGACGATGATCGTCGAGCGCCAACTGCCCAGGAAGATGAGGATCATGATCGCCGTGAGACACGCGGCGATGATGCCCTCGCGCAGCACGCCGTCGATCGTCGCGCGAACATAAATCGACTGGTCGCTCAACAGCTTGAGCTTTACGTCGTCCGGCAGCCCCGCGGTAATCTGCGGAAGCATCTTCTTTACACGATCCACGACATCGAGCGTCGACGCCTTGCCGTTCTTCAGCACCGAGATGTACGTGCCGCGATGCCCGTTCTCGCGCACGATGTTTGTTTGCACGCCGCCACCTTCGCGCACCTGCGCGACGTCGCCAATGGTGACGGTCGCTCCGTTCACCTGCTTGAGCGGCAAGTCCGCCAGCTGCCGCGCCGAATCGGGGCTCGAGTTCAACCGCACGTAGTACTCGCGATTGCCCATCTTCGCCGTGCCCGACGGAAGGATCACGTTCTGCGCATTGATCGCTCGGCTCACATCGCCGGCGGACAGCCCCTTGGCGTACAGGGCCTTCGGATCGATGTCGACGTTGATGAGCCGAGGCACACCGCCGTATGCGGGCAGCACGCTGGCGCCGTGCACTGTGCCGAGCGGAACGCGAATGAAATTGGTGCCGAGGTCATTCAACTCCGCCTCGGTGCGGATTGGGCTCGATACGCCGATTTGCAGGATGGGGACGTCCGTCGCGTTGAACCGTACCATGAACGGCGGAGAGATACCCGGCGGCATGTTGCGCGTGACGCCCTGCGACGCCGCGGTGAGCTGCGCCATTCCCGCCTGGACGTCGGCGTCCGGCTGAAAGTACACCTTGATGATGCTCAGGCCATTCAACGACTGCGACTCGATGTGCTCGATGTCGTTGACGTAGCTCGAGTACACGCGCTCCGAGAGACTCACGATGCGCTGCTCCATCTCGCGCGGAGAGAGCCCACCGTAGCTCCACAGCATCGAGACCACGGGCACGTTGATCGACGGAAAGATGTCGATCGGCATGCGCGCGATGGCGACAATGCCGAACACCAGCATGAGGATGGCAACGCACACGAACGTGTACGGCCGGCGCAGGGCAATGTGTACGAGCCACATGGTGTCAGCGCCTCCGCACTCGGTGAGATGCTGGTGTCATAGTGAGCGCCCCACGAGCGCCTCGAGCGTCGCGCGCGTAATCTGGTAATTGTAGTGCGCCGCGACGAGACCGAGTTCGGCTTGCGTGACCGCGACCTCGGACGTCAACCGGTCGAGCGACGTCGCGATTCCTGCGCGATAGCGCTCCGTCTGCACGCGCAGGTCTTCCTGCGCCGCCGTCACTGCCTCGCCGGCCAGCGCGATGTTCTGCTCCGAAAAACGGAGCGCGCTGAGTAATCGCGACGCTTCGGTGCGCACCTGCCGGGCAGCGTCCAGCGCGACGACGCGCGATACCTCGGCGAACGCATCACTCCGCGCGACGACGTCTTCCCTTTGGTAGCCGTTGAAGAGCGGGAAGCTCGTACCCAGCGCGAGTTGCCAACCGGGGCGCGTCGCGCCAATCACCGCAACCTGGTTGGCGAAATTGTATCCGCCAAGCAGCTTGATGTCCGGCGCGTAAAGCGACCGCGCAGATCTCAAGGCCGCTTCACTCGCACGCGCAGACGCCTCAGCCGCCTGCACCGACGGCGCGGCGAGCGTCGCGAGAGCCACAATTGCCGTGTCGCTCATCGCGAGCGCGCGCGGGTCGAGCGACGCGGGTGGTCGCGCGCCCACCGGACCGTCCGCACCCACGATGCGACCAAGCGAATACGCAGCCGTCTGCAGGGTGTCGCGCGCCGCAATGGCCTGTTGTCGCGCAGTAGTGAGCTCGAGTCGCGCCCGAAGGTCGTCCGACTTCGTGGCGGTACCGGCACGCACACGATCCTGCGCGTACTTGAGGCCTCGCTCCGCGCGCATGACGCGCGCATCCGCGACGGTCATGAGATCGCCGCCCCGAAGCGCCTCGTAATACGCGCGCTGCGCAATCAGCGTCGTCTGCGCGCGCTGGGTGATTCCCGACGCCTCCGCGGCCTGCAGGTCGGCGCGCGATCGCGCCTGGTCCGCGCCTCGCCGTCCGCCGGTAAACAGCTCGAGCGATGACGAGAGCCCGGCGGAATAGCTCGTGACGCCGCTTGTGCCGATGCCAGGCGTTGTCGCAATGTCGGACCTGAGCGCCGTGGACGTGGCGGACAGCGTCGGCAGATATGCGCCACCGGCCACACGTCCCTCGCTGCGCGCGTTGCGGATACCCGCGTCGCCCAGCGCGACTGCGGGACTTACCGCGATCGCTCGCGCGATCACGGTGGGGAGGTCGAGTGTCGAGTCGATGCGGACCATGGGCGTCGCATCGCTCCACGTTTTCGCTGAACCCGCTTGTGCACCAACTCGAGATGGCGCAGCGAACAACGCGGCGACCATGAGCAGGGCTGGGGAACTGAATCGCGGTCTTGTCGTCAACTGGAAGCGTTGTGTGCGTACGAAGCGTCGTGCGGGCGGTCACGGACTATACAAACTGCGTTGAATCGGTTCCGCGTGCGACGAGCCTCGCTTACACACGTACGCGCAGACACCATGCGACGCTGTGCGTGGGCTGGGAGCGAGTCATGCCGATGCCCTGAAATCCCGTCGCGTCCGTTTCGACGACCGTTTATCTTTCTCAGGCTTCGCTGGCACGAGGAACGAGATTGTGCTTCGTTTAGCGCGCCGACCGGATAGCTCAGTTGGTAGAGCAGGAGACTTTTAATCTTCAGGTCGTGGGTTCGATCCCCACTCCGGTCACTCGTTTGCCGACGGCCACACAACCAGAATTGTCGCTTCGACGCGCACTCGGCGCGCCGCTAATTCCAGCCTGGATGGTCATGCGCCGTACACGAGTCTCGCTGCTGGCTCCTGCCCTGCTCCTCGCCGGAGCTTGTGCGTCGTCGGGCACGTCGCACGAACCGTCGCCCGACCGCATTGTCGCCGTGGATGATGGCGGAGTCGTCATTCGCCAATCGACCGACGATCAGTTCACGACCGCTGCGTTCGCGGCTCCCCGTGACAAGGTGTGGCACGCCCTGCTCGCCGCCTATGCCGAGGCGGGCATCGCGCCAAGTCTCACCGATCCGGCCGCTGGAAAGTACGGCAACACGGCGTTCGCGGTGCCACGCCGCGTGATGAACCGGCCTATCTCGCAGTTCTTCAATTGCGGCGATGGAACTACTGGCCGGCTCGTCGACAACGGGCAGGTGACCGCCCTCATCGTGACGACGCTGACCTCCCTGCCAGACGGGACGACATCTGCCTCGACGCAGGTCAAGGCATCGTTGCGCCGAACCGATAGCGCGATGGGACGGCTCCTGAACTGCAGCTCCAGCGGCGCGCTCGAGGAGTTCCTTGGCACTTCCATCAGGAAGCAGCTCGGCCTCTTTCAGTGAGCCAGTCGTAACCGTCTTCGCCAGTAGAACGCAGAGGCCCCGCGAGCAGTGCTCGCGGGGCCTCTGTGTTTCGAAGCAGCTTCGTTTACGCGTTCCGGTCCGTGCAGGCCGTAAACAGCGTGTTGTTCTGCTCGGCCTGTGGCACCTGAAGATTGACGTCCGTCCCGTAGACGCCGCCCTTGGGGAACACGCCCGTGGGGAACACCTGGTCTTGCGTCATAAGGTACTGGCGAATGAGCCGGCGGAAATCGCCGAGGCGCTCGCCGCGACCAAACGTCCAGAAGCCCTTCTCACGGAATTGCAGCGCCAACCGCGAAGCTGGTGTCCCTGGATCAGCGAGGGGAGCCATTCCCGTAATCTTCACGCCCTGCGACAGCTGCGTTGGCCCAGCGCGTAACGTGTTGAGAATGGCCAACCACCCCGCCACGTTGCCCTGCGACAGCAGTACTTCCGACTCGATCAGGCGTGCGTCGATGCCATTGACGACGGAAACCGGATCCTCACGGCCCGCCACACTCCCAGCCGACGCCCAGATGAGCTGCGCCGAGAACGGCGTGGATGTGTCGAATGCCTTACCCGTGCCACTCGTCGGCACGCGCGGATCCTTGGCGGACACGAACGGCGCGGAATTCTTGATGATGCCGTTGGCGTCGAGGCTGTCACCAACCACGTAGCGCTTGGCGCTGTTGTTGAGCGACCAGATGCCGTTGTCGCCAGACACCTGCGCGAAGGTCACGTCGTACGTGAAGCTCGTCGGAATTCCGGCGAGGGTCGTCGCTGCCGCCGCATAATTCGCGGCGCCACCAAGCCCCATCAGCGAGCGGGCCTTTACAAGCTTCAGCGAATTGATGATGCGGACACTGCTTGCATCACTCGCACTGCCGACGGCGCTGAGCCCGGAGTCTGCGCTGACGATGGCGCGTTGAAATGCCTCCGCCACGGTTAGCGGCGTGCCTTGGATAAGATCGCCCGAGGCTCCGTTCGAGAAGGGCTGGCCATTACACCAGTTCTCGGCGGACTGCATTTCGGCGTAGCCGCGCACGAAGTACATCTGGCCGATGCCCCACGCGGGCGACGGCTTGTATTGCCGCAGCGCCGCGATGGCGAGATCAGCCGCGATGCGCGACCGGTGCAGGTTGCGATACGCGGTGGTGACGAGGCTGTTATCCACCAGCGTCGATCGCTTGTCCGTCTCATCGCGCTGGGTGAACGTATCGCCGGACTTCCACTCGTCCGTCAGGAGGCCGCCAAAAAACCACGCGCCTTCCGCTGTGGACGCGGTGATCGAGGTGAGCCGGGACAGCGCACCGACGCGAAGGGCGTCGGCACCGTCCGGGTTGTTTACGTCGCTTGGATTGATGATGTCGGGGTCGACGGCCTGCAGCAGTTTATCGGTGGTGCAGGCGCCGAGGGAGAGCCCCGCTGCGGCGAGCAATACAGCTCCCGTGCGGCGCCGTCCACTCGTAAAGAATCTATTCATCGGAGGCATCCTTGCCGGTTAGAAGCCGAGGTTGAGTCGCAGCGTGAAGTACGTCGGCGGCGAAGCGGTCTGGAAATCGTTCTGCGCCGACCCGGAGCCGTAGCTCGACTCTGGATCCACACCGGTGTACTTGGTCCACACGTGGAGGTTGCGCGCCGCAAAGCTGAGGCTCGCGGACTCCGAGCGGAAAACCCGCGATGCGAGACCCTGTGGCGCGGAGTACGTGACCGACAACTCACGGAAGCGAACGAAGTTCGCATCCTCGATGTAGCCTGCCTGCGTGCGTGACACATGGTCACGAAGCGCAACCACGCGCGCCTGCTGGAAGAAGGACGCCGACTTGTCGGCCTCGCCGACGCAGTTCAAGCGGTTCTGACAGCGGATCCGCTCAGTGTCATTGTCGTTCTTCAGTCCGCCCTTGTAATCGAACAGGCCCGATATGCGGATTGCGCGATTGAACAGGTCGAAGCCGTTGGACAGGGTCATCTCATACTTCGGAACTGAGGCCCCGAGGAATTCGGCGGTGTCACCAACGGTGATCTCGTTGAGCGAAATGAGACCGTCGCCGTTTGTGTCCGCGTATCCAGTGATCGGGCGCTGCCAGTAGCCGTTGATCGGATAGCCGGCCTTCTGCGACATCACCGCCTGCGGGCTGCCGATGATCGGCGGTACCTTGCCGAGGTCGACGAGCTTGTTCGCATTCGAGGACGCGGAGTACGTGATGTCCCAACCGATCTGCTTACGGTTGACGAGCTGCGTGTTCACGAGCACTTCGAGCCCGGCATTCTTCACCGAGCCAAGGTTCTCGAAGCGTGCAGCGGCCACTCCAGCCGACGGAGGCAACACGCGTGAGATAAGCGCGTCCTTCGTCAGCTTGCTGTAATAGGTCACTTCGAGGTTGACTCGGCTGTCGAACAGCTTGGTGTCGAAGCCGCCCTCGAATTCAGTGGCACGTTCGGGCTTCAGCTCCAGGTTGCCGACGCCGTTCGTGATGACGCCGGGCGAGTCGGCCTTGTCCACGTTCACCGTCGTAGCCGAGAAGAACCGCAGCGCGTCATTCGAACCGGGCTGCGTGCCTGCGGCGCCATAGGTGGCGCGCAGGCGAAGCTGATTGAGCCCGGAAATCTTCGGGAAGAAATCCTCGTCCGAGATGACGTATGACGCGCTGAGCTTCGGATAGTACACCTGCTGGAAGTTCGTGCCGAACGCGCTGTTCTGGTCCGTCCGGAGAGCGGCCGTCAGGAACAAGCGATCGCGGAATGCCAAGGCTTCCTCGGCAAAGATGCCGAGCGTCTTCTGGAGCGTCGTGGACTCATTGGCGCCCGGCACCGCGCCGGCCGTCACCGTCGATGTTCCCGGAGGAAGCGTGGACGAGAACGCAGAATTCTGGTCCTGCTGGAAATTCACGTACTGCACGCCGACGGTCGTCTTCGAGTTGATCGCCGGTTTCGGGTTGAACGTCGCCGAGCTCGCGAGATCGGTGGTGAAGTTGCGGATGTTCGCGCGTGCGTCAGTTGCAAAACCAAGACGGCTCGTGCCGAAGTCCGAGCAGTTGCCGCGACGGCAGAGATCCGTGTCCGTACGATTCGTGTAGTCGAGCCCGATGTTCGCGCGGTTCGCCATCCACGAGTACGGACGATAGTTCGCGCTCAAACTGCCAACGAACCGATTGACCTGCTGATTGACCGTCTCCTGGAAGATGTCACCAGGCGTAAATGCGCGATAACCGTTCTTGGGGAAACCGAGCGAACCGTTGCCGTTGTTCTTGTAGCCTGGACCGCCAAATGCGCTCGACCCGAGGCCGGTCGTGTTGTTGTCGATCTGCGGCAACCGTTGGTTCAAGTGAATGAACCCGATCGACGATTGCATATCGAGCTTGGGATTCACCGCTGACGTCAAATTGAGACGCATGTTCTGCTTCTCGAGCGCATTCGGCCGCAACCACTCCTGCCGGATCGCGACGTTCGTCGAATCGAGGCGGCGAACATCAAACGCCGGAATCGTGTAGACGCCGAGCTCCTTCTCGTAGTCGGCCGACGTGAAGTACGACAGCGCTTCCACACCGCCGGACACCGAGAGGCCGTACTGCTGCCGCTGGCCCGTGCCGAGAGGCGTAACGTCGGGATCAGACCAGAGGTTGTAGCTCAGCAGCGAATCCGCCGCGCACGCGTTCGTCGAGATTTCCTGCAGGAAGCACTGACGGACCGTCCCGGTCGGCGTGTGCCCGAACAGCGTATACGCCGTGGGATAGGTGTTGCGATCCTTGATGATGCCGTTTTCGACGAACGTGTTGTAGCGCGTCTTGCCCGCGCGGCCACGCTTCGTCGTGATCACGACGACACCGTTCGCGGCGTCCGTACCGTACAAGGTCGCGGCCGACGGACCCTTCACGATCTCGATATTCTCGATGTCCTGCGGGTTGATGTCGTTCACCCGGCTCATCGTCGTGCCACCAACGCCGATGGCCGAGGAACCATTCGCGCTCGACATGCGAATTCCGTCGATCACGTAAATCGGATCGTTGTTGAGCGATAACGACGAGATACCGCGAATGAGCACGCGCGATCCGCCGCCGGTCATCGTGTTCGGTAGCACCTGCACGCCCGGCGCGCGGGCGGTGAGCAAGTCGCCGATCGAGCGAATCGGTGCGGTCTTGTTCAGCTCATCGGTGTTGATCTGCGAGATGCTGTTACCCAGCTCCAGCTTGCGTGTCTCGCCCGTCGCCGTCGTGACGACCTCGGCGAGCTTCACCACAACCGGAGCGAGGACGAAGTCGAGCGTCGCGGTCTGGCCTGAAGCGACGGTGACGGACTTCTTCAGTTCGGCGTAGCCCACGCGAAGCACGCGGACTTCGGAAGCGCCATTTGGCGCGTTGCGCAGCGTATAGCGGCCGTCGGCCGCCGCGGTCGTGAAGAGGCTCGTGCCCAGAAGGACGATGCGCGCCTCCTGAAGCGGCTCGCCCGAACCCTGGGCGGTCACGCGGCCCGTGATCGTCCCCTGCGCGGACGCCATGCCGGCGCTCACGACGAGGACGAGCGCAGCGCGTGCGAGCATGCTCGCCACCGACCTTACTCGTGTCAGTCTCATATACAGATGGCCTGTCTAAGGAAGGAGTGCCATCCGCGCGCCCTCGTCGGGCGCGCGGACGGTGCTGGTTTACGCGTTACGGTCAGTGCAGCCGAGGCCCGAGAAATTCGGGTTGTTCTGCTCGGCCTGCGGAACCGGGAAGTTCACGTCCGTGCCATAGTTGTCGAGCTTGAAGAATGCGCCGGTCGGGAAGACCGTGTCCTGCGCGCGGAGGTATTGCCGGACAAGGCGACGCATGTCGCCAAGCCGCTCTCCACGGCCGAAGGTCCAGAATGCCTTTTCGCGGAACTGCAGCGAGAGGCGATCGGCCGCGTTACCCGGATCGGCAAGCGGGGCCAGGCCAGTCGGCGCAAGCGCACCGGCAATGACCGGCGGTGCTGCGCGCAACGCATTGAGCGCTCCGAGCCAGCCCGCAACGTCGCCCTGCGAGAGCGCGACTTCGGCTTCGATCAGGCGCGCGTCGATACCTGCCACGATTGCTGCCGGATCTTCGCGTCCCGCGGGAGAACCCTTCGAAAGCCACGCAGCCTGCGTCACGAACGGCGTCTTCACGTCGAACGAAAGGGCCGGTATGCCGCCTACGCCACCCTTGAGTGTAGGAACGCGTGGATCGTTTGCCGAGACGAACGGAAGGGCGTTCTTCACCGTGCCTGTTGCATCGACGCTATCGCCGACCACCCAACGCCGTGCGCTGTTGGCCAACGCCCAGATCTGGTTGTCGCCCGAGATCTGCACGAACGTGACGTCGTAGCGGTACGACGTGGGAATGCCCCCGACGAGCGCCTTGGCCGCCGCATAGTTCGCCGGCCCGCCAATGTTCATCAGCGCGCGCGCCTTACCGAGCTTCGCCGCGTTCTGGACCTTGATCGACGTGGCATCCGTTCCGGTCGCGATGGCCAGCACCGAGTCGAACGACGCGGCCGCCATGGCGTACGCTTCTGCATCCGTCTTGGGCGGGCCGGGAACGGCATCGGCCCCATCGAACGTCGCGTAAGGTTGTCCGTTGCAGAAGCTCTCTGCCGAAATCAGCTCCGAATACCCCTTCACGAAAAACATCTCCGCCACGTTGACGACCGGCAGCGGCTTGTACTTACGCAAGTAGACAATTGCCTGGTTGGCCGCCGACCGCGCAATGTGAATCTGGCGATACGCCGTCGTCACGTTGCCGTTGGTGGTCACCTTGTCTGCCGTGTACTGCACGTTGCGCTTGTCTGTCTC
>JBDTMO010000067.1:0-13352 GCA_039934235.1 bacterium
AGGTTGACGTTCAGGACGTTCTTGCCGCCAGCGCTGTACTGGCCGTCCGTCGCGCCGATGAGGAAGTCGCCGCCCGCACCAGCTGCGGTGAGCACGAAGGTACCAGCGTCTTCCGTCGCGAGATCGTGCGTCGCGGCGACATTCAACGAGATGCCGAACTGCGAGAAGTCGAACGTGGTGTCGTTCGCGGCAACCGCGTCTGCGGAGCCGGAGGTGAAGCTGATGACCTGCGAGATGCTGCCATCGCTCAAGCTTGCGGTGGCCGTGGTGCCTGCGCCGGCCGCAACGGTCAGCGTGTAGGTGCCTGCCTTTGCCTTGCTCGCGTCGAGCGCGATTCCCACTGCGGTGCTCGAGCTGCCAACGGCGCTGGCTGCGACGGTGGTGACGCTGCCGGCCGACTTGGAGACGACAGAGCCGTACGAGCCGTCGATGAGCTTGGTGCCCTGGAACGTGGTGGTGTCTACGGTGCGCTGGATTTCAGCACGGAGAGCCTTGTACTCCGTGTTGATGCGTCCGCGACCTGCGGCATCGACTGTGTCCGTACCCGCCTGCGTGGCCAGCTCCTTCATACGCTCGAGCATCTTCTGGATGGTGCTGACCGAACCTTCTGTAACCTGAAGCAGCGAGTTCGCCTGTTCCGTGTTGCGTGACGCCTGGGTCAGCGCGCGGGCATCAGCGTGGAACTTGTTGGCGATACCAAGGCCGGCGGCATCGTCGGCTGCCTTGTTGATGCGGAAGCCGGAAGACAGCTTCGCCATCGACTCGCCGACCATGTCCTGCGCGCGGTTCAGATTGTTGGCGGCGCCGATGGCGCTCACGTTCGTGTTGATACGCATTGTTGCATTCCTCCATGAATGGTCTTGGAGCATCCTTGCTCCTCAGCGAGCCGCAATCGCGTCTTCGCCGCTGCTAACCAATATCGACGCGTTCGCTCAGGACTTTAGCGCGAAAACAAAAGGAGCTTCCAAACGCGTAGCTCGACTGCGTCGGTCTGGGCACGAACGCGGATTGGGCGACTTGTACGCGGACTGCGCCAACGTACTTCGCCCACGTACTTATAGATGTGCGATCCCGAAGCGGTGATCATTTTCTTGAGTAGCGCACTCACGGATCGTACCTCCTGCGGGCTCGCTCGGTCACGATCGTTCGCGCTGTGCACGGCGGCTCGCAGATAAAGGAGCCGTAGCCGAGGATCCGCGTCGATCCGCCACATCCGCGCAAATCCGCGTTGAGGCAGTTTGCGTTGAGGCAGTTTGCAGAAGCACCCACAACACTTTCACGACGACGTCAACGACCCCAACGCGGATTTGCGGATTTTGCGGATGCACGCGGATTGCTCCGTTGTCCGCAGAGTGGCGAATGTCGCGCCGGCCGCGCCAGTCATGCGGAGGTGCGGGCGCTCGGTTCTTCGCCTCGTCAATCCGCGCTCACGTCGTTACGCGCACCTGTCGAGGAAGACGCTCGCGCGTACTGAACTCGGTGTCCTGGATGACGGCCTGGAAGCCCATGCGTGTTGCCACGTTGAAGACGAGTGGCCCCTGAAGATTGGCCGTCGCGTCGTCTGCGCCGCTTGGCAATGTGACGATGGCAAACACATTGACGTCGGACGGCAGCGTTGTTTCGAGGCGCTGGAGGATCGGCTCCGCGATATCCACCGAATAGCCGTCGAAGTACTTGAAGGGATCGACTATAAGGAAGTCAATCGTGGGCTCTCGCACCGAGTGCAGCCAGAAAAATCCGTCGCGACCGGCGGGAAGCATCGCGAAACTGGTGCAGGCGGGGAATCCGAATAGCCCATCAGGCATGGCGAGCAATGCGTCGTCGCCGACCTCGACCTCGCCGAGGACTCGGGACGTAAACGTGACTGGCATTAGCGGATATAATCGGTGAGGGACATGCCGAGTACTTTCGACGTGGCCGCCATGGCGGCCTGATACGCGGTCTGCTTGGTCACGAGGGTGGTGACAACCGCCTCGATGTCGATGTCTTCGAGGCTGGAACGGTACGACGTAAGATTGGTCTTGAGCGCCTGCAGGTTTTGCGCAGCCATGTCGAGCGTGTTGCGCGTTGCGCCGTTCTCGCCGGTCAGCACCTGCACCTGCTGAAACGATGCCTCCAGGCCGGTAATCGCTGTAAGGCTGGCCGGAACGTCGTTGGTTGCCAGTGCGCGGGTTGCGTCGCGTAGCGAAGCAAGAACGCCGCTGCTGAGAAAGGCCTGCGTGCCGTCGTGCGTCGAGGCCAATGTCTGGCTCGTACCCACTTCGCTCGCCGGTGATCCGACGGGGTTGGTGCTGGTGAAGTCGAGCGTGGCGCCGGTGCCGCTGGCGGCGAACGGTGCGGTAGTGGACGTCTCGCCACCAAAAAGGTAGGATTCGCCGAACTTCGTATTGCCGATTGCCACAACCGAGTCATAGATCGACTCCATCTCTTTCGATGCGATCTGTCGCGTGGCAGCAGTTGACGTGGCGGTCGATTGTGCCACCATGAGCTCACGAGCGCGCGTTAACAGGTTGGTGACCTGCCCAAACGCCGATTCTTCCACGTCGTTACGCGACGTTGCGGTCGAAATGTTGCGCTTGTACTGATCGATTGCCCCGAGTGAACTTGCTGCGCCCATGACTTGCTCGGCCGCGGTTGGATCATCGGAGGCAGTGCTCAGCCTTACGCCGGATGCAATCTGCGACTGGAGTTTTTGCACCGCGGCCTTATTCCCCTGTAAACCCGCCAGTGCGTTGCGCAGGACCATACTATTCGTGATCCGCATTCCACCACGTCCTTCAGATCTTTGTCGGTTGAGTTCGGCAAAGCCGCGCGGAATGCCGGCAGTGCATGATTCGAGTATCGGACGCCACCCTTTTTACCTTTACATGGTCTCGTGATCGAAAGTGCGGGTTCTTCGCTCAGGCGCTTCCTCTCGACACAGATCCCCGCTTGTGCAAACACAACTGTCCGGCAACGTTCACCTCACGAGACTAGCCCCATCCGAAGGGCACCATGGCGACCATCCTCTGCGTTGACGACGAGCCGGCAATCGGGATGATCCTCGAGGACACCCTCGAGCGTGCGGGGCATACGCCTATCGGCGCACACAATGTGCCTTTGGCCTTGCAAGCGCTGCAGAAAGGCGGAGTGGATCTCATCATCTCCGACTACCGAATGCCGGGGCTAACTGGCCTCGAGTTTCTGCAGCTGCTGCAGCAGGAAGGGTACGACGTCCCGCTCATCATGCTCACGGGCTACGCGACCATCGAGCACGCGGTGGCGTCCATCAAGGCAGGGGCGATCGACTACATCACGAAGCCGCTGCTGCCTGAGAACCTGCTCCTCGCGGTGGATCAGGCGCTGGAGTACGTCCGGCTGCGGCGCGAGAACGACTCACTGCGTCGCGAGGTGATGGAATTCCGGAACGAGCGGCAAATCATCGGGGAAAGCCCGATCATCCGCCGACTCATGCACACGGTGAATACTGCTGCCCCCACTCGCGCGACCGTCCTTTTGCAGGGCGAATCCGGCACGGGAAAGGAGCTGTTCGCCCGAGCAATTCACGACGCCAGCGACCGCCGCGACAAGCCATTCATCAAGCTGAACTGCGCGGCCCTGCCCGAAGGGCTTATCGAGAGTGCGCTGTTCGGACACGAAAAGGGCGCCTTCACGGGAGCGGTGAAACGCGTCGAAGGCGCTTTCGAGCGCGCGCATCGTGGCACGTTGCTGCTCGACGAAATCAGCGAAATGCGGCTCGACCTTCAGGCCAAGCTGCTGCGCGTGCTGCAGGAGCAGGAGTTCGAGCGCGTTGGCGGCACGACACCTATCAAGGTCGACGTGCGCATCATTGCGACGACCAACCGCGACCTCGCCGCATTTTCCGCCGCAGGGCACTTCCGGAGCGATCTCTATTTCCGCCTCAGCGTCATCCCGATATCCATTCCGCCCCTGCGCGCTCGCCCCAGCGACATTCCCTTGCTTGCCGCCCGCTTCGCGACGCGCGTGGCGTCGGAGATGGGCAAGGTCGTGAAGGCGATTGCGCCGGAGGCCATCGAGATGCTTCAGGCCTACAGCTGGCCTGGCAACGTTCGCGAACTGCAGCACTCCATCGAGCGAGCGGTCATTCTCTCGCCCGATCCGGTCCTCAAGTGTGAGGCGTTCGACGGCCAGCGATTTGGCCTCACCGAAAGCTGGAGTGGGCCGACCCCGGCGCGACACCTTCCAACCATCAGCGGAATCATCGCCAGCGAGACGGCCAATCAGGCTGGAATTCCGGAAGGTGCCGTGGTCCTGACGTCGCTCGACGTGGGCGAAGCGGAGATGAAGCTGATTGCCCGAGCACTCGAGGTGACGGAGGGGAATCGGACTCGCGCTGCCCTACTATTAGGTATGAGCGTGAGGACGCTTCGCAACAAACTGAGCGAGGAATCGAAAGGCCAAGGGAGCGTGTGACTGCCTCCATATAGAAGCAGGGCGAATTTCGGATGATGTGCAGTTATTGCTGAATGCGCTCGCCCGGACCCGGCAAGACTTTCCCCATGACAGTTCTTGCCGTGTGCCGCACTCGTCTGGTATGGAGAGAGATGCAGCGCGGAAGGCAAGGGCAAGCAATGTCGCAAGTGCCCTGATAACAACGACTTAACAGACACGAAAGAGTCCATTCCATCGGGGAATCGGACTCTTTTTTCGTCTGGAACAGTCTGGTCCGCGACCTGCCTTACCACGTGCCTGCCTACCAACGCAAGTCAGCAGACCCGCCCCCCTTCCCGCGGATCGCATGCTCTCCGGAATACTCGACCGGGCCACGCTCAGTGCCCCGCTCAAAGAAATGCTCGACGTCAGCGCGCAGCGCACCAAGGCGATTGCTGGCCGAGTTGCGCAGGCGTCATTGTCGGCTAATGGCGGCTTTTCGCTGCAGGCGCCTGGCACGCCCGGCGGCGCAACGGCAGCACAAGGAGATCCGATCGACCTCGAGCAGGAGATGGTGTCGCTCGCCGATGAGCAACTGCACTTCGAAGCGGCGGCCAAGCTGCTGGAAAAGGCGTACGCGCAACTGCGCCTCGCCATCAAGGACAAGTGAGCGGCATGTCGACGATCGCCAGGACCCTCGCCCCCGCTTCACTCCCACAGCCGCCGCGTCTTCCAACGGATGGCGCGCCACGCCCCCTTTTCCGTGTTCTCGCGATCGCCGCTGGTGGATTGAGCGCGCAGCGGGCTCGGATGGAAGTGGCCGCCCAAAACGTTGCGAATGCGGAAACGACGCGCACCGCAGAAGGCGGCCCTTATCGCAGGAAGACCGTCGCGCTTCAAGCGACAGCAGATGCTGCCGAGCTGGGCTCGGGATTGGGCATTTCTACATATGGCAGTAACGACGTCGCCGGTTCTGCCGCACGATCACTGATTTCCGTTATCGCGTCGAGCGACCCGGTGGATGCAGGCGGAGTACGAGTCGCCGGCATTGGCGACGACCCCAGTGAAGGTGCCCTGGTCTATGACCCCGGCCATCCCGACGCAGACGAAAAAGGCTACGTGCGCATGCCCAACGTGCGCATCACGGACGAGATGATGGACATGATGGACGCGCGGCGCGTGTACGACGCAAACGCGACGGTGTTCCAGGCGGCGAAAGCAATGCTCCGCCGCGCCTTGGATCTCTAAGGGAAACAGAAAATGAGTCTTAACGGAATCTCGAGCGGCTACGCACGCCCCCTGCCCTCTTCGCAATCGCTCCCGGCAACGGTGAACGACAAGGGGGTGAGGCCGCACGACACACGCAGCGTCGCGCCATCCGCCAACACACCAGCATTGCGCGCACCCGCGGGCACGTCTGCCGCTGCACTCGCGTTGCCAGCTGAAGCACCCGCCGGAACAGACCCTGCCCTCTGGAGCATCCTGTCGACGGAAGAGCGCAGCTATTTCGCCAAGGCACAGGCAATGGGCCCGCTCACATATGGACGCCGGATTGCCGAACACGCCGCAACGTCGTCCGCCTTGCCGCCAGTGCGCGGTGGACGCCTGGACATTCGCGGCTGATGACAATGCCGATTGGTGGACCCGGCGGACGTGGTCGCATCGGGCTCGATATCGCGAGCGGTGAGAACCGCATCAAACCCATCGGGGGCGAGGATGCCAACGGCACCTCCTTCGCGGACACGCTGAAGAAGGCGCTCGGTGGTGTCGAGCAGTCGCAGGACAGCGCGGCGGATTACGTCGGCAAGTTCATGCGCGGCGAAAACGTCGAGCTCCACCAGGTCATGGCAGCAACCGAAGAAGCGCAGCTCTCACTCGAGATGCTGATCGAGCTGCGCAACAAGTTCGCGGATGCGTATCGCACCGTGATCAACATGCAGAGCTAAGACAGACTGATGCCTCCCGTAATCCAGAACCTGATTAGCCGAGTCGGCGGCGGTAACCGAGCCATGATCATCGTTGTCGGCGTCGTCGTCGCGGCCATGGTCTTCGGTTTGTCGCAGTGGGCCAATCGTCCCGACTGGGCACCTGCCTTCAGCGGTATTCCGCTCGAGAGCGTGGGCCAGATGACGGACAAGCTGGATGCGGCGGGCGTGAAGTACAAACTCGAGCGTGGCGGCGCTGACATTTTTGTTGCGACGTCGGACCTGGCGAAGGCGCGCGTGGCATTGGCGCGTGGCGGAATGCCGAACGCTGGACGTCCCGGCCTGGAGCTGTTCGACCAGCCGTCGTGGGGCATGACGGATTTTACGCAGCGCATCAACTACCGCCGCGCACTCGAAGGAGAACTCGAGCGGACCGTGGGAAAGATGCGCGGCATCGAAGCGGCGCAGGTGCACCTCGTGATGCACGAAACGCAGGGCTTTGGCGCCGCGGAGAAGCCGGCAGAAGCGAGCATCGTACTCAAGCTGCGCAGTGGCGCGCAGCCCGAAGCCGACATCGTCAAGGGCATCGCGCATCTCACGGCCAGCAGCGTTGACGGCCTGACCGCCGACCACGTGACCATCGTCGATGACGCGGGCCGTCTTCTCAACGAAGGTGACGAGGGACAGGGAACGACGGCAGAAGGCATGAGCAGCAAGCAGTTCCAGCTGGAGCGCGAAGTCGAAGACTACTTGCGCGGCAAGGCGGAGCGGCTGCTCGCGCAGGCAGTGGGAGTCGGCAATGCGCGCGTACAAGTGAATGCCGCGATCAACTTCGATCGCATTGAACGCCGCACCGAATCCGTCGATCCGGAAAAGCAGGCCGTTGCCAGCGAGTCAAAAAGCGAAATCATTCCAGGCGCGCAAGGTGGTGGCGCCGCGCAGACGAACACCGGCACGACCTACGAGAACACTCGGCTCGTCGAAACGTTTTCCGGCGCAATCGGCAACCTGAAGCGCGTGACGGTTGCGGTACTCGTGGCCGAGAAGCGCGACTCGCAGCCGAACGACAAGGCGCCGCGCTACGTGCCCCGCACGGCGGACGAGGTGCGACAGATCGAGTCGTTGGTGCGCACCGCCGTCGGACTCGACAGCGTGCGCGGCGACGTCGTGACGGTGGTGAGCATGCCGTTCGACGCAAGCCCGCATGCCATCGACACCGCACCCAAGAAGAACCTGCTCGAGATCGTGGAGACGGTGCAGCGGCCCGCGATCGGAATCTTTGCAATCCTCGCGGCGCTCGTCATTGCCGTGCTGAGTCTCAAGGCGCTCAAAGGCTCGCAAGGCCAAATCGACGCCGGCCATACGATGATCCTTCCCAGAGGCGAACCGGTGAGTGACCAGTTGTACAGCCCGGCGACGGCAACGCTGGTGCCGGTTGCCAACGTCTTGCGCGATCGCACGGCCGCCACAGTGGACCATCAGCCTGAAGTTGCGGCTCGCATGGTGCGCGCCTGGATGAAGGAGGGCTGACGATGTCCTACCCATTGGCACGCAAGGCGGACGAAGAGTCCATCAGCGCGATCAGCGGCCCGCGCAAGGCCGCGATTCTCTGCATGGTCCTCGGCGCGGAGTCGGCGTCGAAGATCACACAGAAGCTGTCGCCAGAAGACGCGGAATCCATCTCATATGAAATCGCGCGGATGGATCGCGTCAGTGGTGGTCTCGCCGAGGCGGTACTCAACGAGTGGCTCGAGATCATGGTGGCTGCCGACTCGCTTGCCGAGGGCGGCCTCGATTACGCGCGCGAGGTGCTGGAAAAATCATTCGGGACCGCGAAGGCGAACGTGATGCTGCGGCGCATCCAGGCGCAGCTTGCCGACACCGCCGGATTGCATCGCCTGCGTTCGGCCGATCCGCAGCAACTCGGCAACCTGATGCGCGGCGAACATCCGCAGACGATCGCCCTCATCCTCGCGCACCTCGAGCCCCAGCACACGGCCAGCATTCTTCGGGTGTTGAACCCGACGCTCGGAAGTGAAGTGGTGTTCCGCATGGCGCGCATGGAAAAGGTGTCGCCTGACATGCTGCAGTTGATCGAGCGCTCCATTCTCGCCGAAACCGAACTGCTTCCGACACCAGGCATGAGCGCATCGGGTGGACCGGCGGCTGTGGCGGCGATGCTCAATCTCGTCGCACCGTCGCTGGAGAAGGTGATCATGGACGGAGTGCAAACGATGGATCCAGTGCTCTTCGAGCAGATCCGGAATCTCATGTTCGTGTTCGACGATCTCGTCGGCGTCGACGATCGCTCGCTCTCGCGCCTGCTGCGCGATGTCGAGTCACGCGAGCTGGCGCTGTCGCTCAAGCAGGCGACTCACGAAGTCAGGAACAAGATCATGGGTGTGATGTCACAACGCGCCGTCGCTGCGCTCAAGGAGGAAATAGAAATGTTGGGTCCGAGTCGAAAGACGGATATCGAGAAGGCGCAGTCGAACATCATGGCTACTGCCCGCAAGCTCGAGGCTTCCGGGGAAATTATCCTGGTTGGTGGTGGCGATGAGCTGGTCTAAGGCGACGCCATTTTCGCGGCCGATGGGCACCACTCCGCAAATTCCCGTGGCGTGGTCGCTTCAGGAGTTGCACGTCCTGCGTGGCGAAATGTTTGGCACCCCGGCGGTCGAGGAAACGCTCACGGAGGCGGAGGAGGCCGCGCTCGTCAAGGCCGAGCAGGATCGCCTGACATCCGAGGCGTATGACGCGGGCTATCGTGCGGGCCAGTCCGATGCACAGGCGCGCGCGGCAGAGACCATGAGCGGCGCCGTCAAGGCGCTGCACACTGCAGCCGCATTCGTCACAGAAAACGAAGCGGGCTATCTCACCGCGCTCGAAGATCACCTGTCGACGCTCGCCGTGTGCGTGGCACGACAGATCATTGCGCGCGAAGTGCGCACGGCACCCGGCATCACGATGGATCTCATCCGTCGCGCGGTCGCCGAGTTTCCTCTTCAGGAAGCGCTGCGTATCCGCCTCAATCCGTTCGACCTGACGGCAAGTGCAACCGCTCGCGACGGTGAAGCGGTCAAGATCGCGCCGGGTCGCGAGGTCGCATGGATTCCGGACGCACGTGTGGAAGCAGGCGGCTGCGTCGTCGAAGGTCGTGAGCGCATCCTCGATGGACGCGTGGATGTTGCGCTCGAGCGCGCGTATCGGCTGTTGACGAACACGGTTGCCTGAGATGATCAACGCACTCGCCGACCGCATTTCGGAGATGCCACGCCTTGCTGCCTTCGGCCGCATTACGAGGCTGGTTGGCCTCGTGGCCGAAGCGTCGGGTATGGACGTGGGGATGGGCGAGCTGTGCCGCATTACGAGCCTGAGTGGCGAGCAGTCCGTCCTTGCAGAAGTGGTCGGATTTCACGACCGCGGCGTTCAGCTCATGCCGCTTGGCGACATGAGCGGCATGCACCCGGGCAGCAGTGTGCGCCCGTTGGGCCGCACCTTTGGCGTCGACGTAGGTCCCCGCATGCTCGGCCGGGTGCTCGACGGACTCGGGCATCCGATCGATGGGTTGGGCAAGCTTGATTGCGTGGCGCGCGTCAACCTTGTCGCCGAGCCGCCCAATCCACTGCAGCGCCAGACAATTCACGAAGTGCTCGAGACTGGTGTGCGCGCCATTGACGGCACGCTCACGATTGGTCGCGGCCAACGCGTCGGCATCTTTGCCGGCTCCGGCGTTGGGAAGAGCACGTTGCTCGGCATGATCGCGCGTCATGCACGCGCCGACGTCAACGTGATTGCGCTGCTCGGCGAACGCGGTCGCGAAGTGCGCGACTTCATCGAGAACTCGTTGGGCGCGGAAGGGCTCGCGCGCTCTGTGATCGTCGTCGCCACTGGTGACCAGGCAGCACTCGTGCGCGCACGTGGCGCGCTCGTGGCCACGGCGATTGCGGAATACTTTCGCGATCAGGGCAAGCAGGTGTTGCTGATGGTGGATTCCGTGACTCGCGTCGCGATGGCGTGGCGCGAGATCGGTCTCGCGACGGGCGAGCCACCAACCACCAAAGGCTATCCGCCCTCTGTGTTCGCCGCGCTGCCTCGACTGCTTGAGCGTGCGGGCAACGGTGCGACCGGCGGCATTACCGGCATCTACACCGTGCTCGTGGATGGCGATGACTTCAACGAACCGGTCGCCGATGCGGCGCGCTCGATTCTCGACGGACACATCGTCCTGACGCGCAAGCTCGCTGCCGCAGGTCACTATCCGTCGATCGACGTCCTCGAGAGCAAGAGCCGAGTGCGCGATCAGATCATCGATACCGCGCAGCGCAATGCGGCAAACGCCGTCGTTCGGCTCGAAGCCGCGTTCCGCGAGAAGGAGGATCTCATCATGGTCGGCGCCTACCAGAAGGGCAGCGATCCGTCCGTTGACGCAGCGGTCGCGCTCAGGGACCGGATCCTTTCGTTCCTGCAGCAGCGGCCCGACGAAATCTCGTCCACCACCACAACGCGCAACGCGCTGCTCGGTATCGGTGGGCAAATCGAAACCCTTACGGGGAAAGCAGCATGAGCAACTTCAACTTTCGTTTGCAGAAAGTACTCGACCTCAAGCAACGTCACGCGCAGGCCGCAGCCACGCGCCTCGTCGTGGCGCAGCACCGCGCCGACGATGCGCGCGATGCAGCAGACGCCTTGGCGTCCATTCGCCATGCCGGCAGCGCACAGTTGGCTGCAGCGCACTCCGGCACGTCCACGGCCGGCCAGCTCCAGAACATCAGCTTCCTGCTCGAACGACTCGATGAGCGCAGGGACCAGGCGGCACTCCTTGCGTTTACCGCACAGGAAAGCGTGGCTGATGCGCAGGGCGAGTTGACGCTTGCACATCAGGCGAGACGCGCACTCGATCGTCTGCGCGAGCGGCAGTTCGGTGATTGGCAGCAGACGCTCAATCGCAACGATTCGCAAACGATGGACGCACTCGCGCTCACCCGGTTTGCGCGTCGCGCCTCTTCTCCTGACCAGCCATGAAACGCCTCGCCATTCCCTTTGTCATCGCGCTCATCGTTGGCATCAGCCTCGCGTCCGCGGCAACGCTGCTGCGCGCGAAGCCCGCGCCAGTTGTCGCAGACACGTCAAAGCACGCCGAAGCTGATTCCACTCCGGTGCGTGTGATCGATTCGGTCGCAGGCACGGGCGCAGAAACCGCGCACGCAGCCCCGGCAGATTCCGCATTGCGTCGTACCGATTCGACGACGCATGCCGCACCCGCACCAGCACCGGCTCCGGTAAACGCACTTGTACCGCACAACCCACCGTCAGCGCCTGCCGCTGCTGCGCAGACACCGGCGCCGAGCGTTGGAAGCAGCACTCCCGCACCCGCGACCGGGACACCGGGCGCCGAGCGTCGCATCTCGCGCGTGATCGCCTCGATGCCGCCACGTGATGCCGCGAAGGTGCTCGCGCAACTCACCGATCACGACATCGTGATCATCATCGGCAACCTGACGGAAAAGCAGGAAGCCGCCATCCTCGCGCAACTGCCTGCTGATCGTCTCGCATCAGTGAGCAAGCTGGCATTGCGCCCACTGGGGTCGAAGTGAGAATCTCGCCGCGAGCCACCTCCATCGGCGCGGCCGACCTGGGGTTCTCCGTTGCGCCGAGTGCAACGGACACCGATGCGGCGTCGGGGTTTGCGGTGATGCTCGCGGGCGCGCTGTCACAACGTCCGTCTGCGCCGACACACAGCCCAGCGCCAGTTCGCGCGACGTCGGAATTGGAGTCCAGCCATGAGGCGGATGCTGATTCGGATGTACGCACCAGAAAGGAGCACGCTTCCGACAGCCCTGAAGCCAGCGCGAGCGCAACGTCGTCCGCCATGCTCGGCGCCAATGCCGCAGGATTGGACCCAAAGCTGAAGGCCGCGCTCGCGCGGGTCGTTGCGCGAATGAAGGAAGAACACGGGCGTGATGTCACTGTCGCCGAAGGGGTGCGATCGCAGGAACGGCAAAACACGTTGTTTGCGCAAGGCCGCGAAACGGCGGGGCCAGTTGTCACATGGACACGCAACTCGCTGCACACGGCAGGCAGCGCCGCCGATCTCGTGATCGACGGCGGATATGACGACGCCGCCGGCTTTGCGATGTTGCAGCAGATTGCCGAGCAGGAAGGCCTGCATACGCTTGGCGCGAAGGATCCTGGTCACGTCGAACTGCGCGGCGCGCGTGAATTGGCGCTCAAATCGGACGCCACTGCCTTTCCGGGCGCATCCAGGGCAACTGGCGCGAGCAACGCGATCGCTTTACCGCCAGCGGTGAATTTGTCCGCCGTGGCGACAGTCGCTCAAGTTGCCACCGTCGCGCGTGTGGCAACCGTGGCCCGCGTGGCAACCGTGGCGCGCGCAGGTGAAGCCGCTCCCTCGCTGCGAATCTCGGGAGAGCCGCAAAAGGACGGCATGACAGCGCCATCCAATCTTGCGCTGCGTTCCGGGCACAGTGGAGCCGCAGACGCCAACAGCCACTCGGGCTCCGGTTCCAACGGCGGACAGGAAACACCCTCGCGACGCGGGGCGACCATCGCGACGCAATCGACCATCAGCATCGCGCAATCCGCTGAAGGCGCGTATCGCTCCCTGGATTCGAACGCCGTCGCGGGTTCGCCGCTCGACGCGCCGATTATCGCCGGTGC
This sequence comes from bacterium, assembly GCA_039934235.1. Classification (GTDB taxonomy): domain Bacteria; phylum Gemmatimonadota; class Gemmatimonadetes; order Gemmatimonadales; family Gemmatimonadaceae; genus AG11. The sequence continues at coordinate 12,999 of JBDTMO010000067.1, forward strand.
CGATGACGCCGCCGCGCTTACGGCCACGCGCATGATGCGAGCAATGGAGTCGCAAGATGCACCAGCACCGCGCGTACTCTCGCGTCTAACGCTCTCGCTCGACGACGGCCGAGGTGGACAGGATCAGGTGCGCATCGGCATGCGTGGCAGTTCGGTGGGTGCCTCATTCCAGATGGGCAACGCCGTGAGCGCGGATCGGGTGTCGGCGCGATTGGGCGAATTGACGCGCGCGCTCGAGCAGCACGGACTGGAGCCGCAAGCATTCCAGGTGCGCGCCGCACCACGTGAATCAGACGTCGCGCGCATTGCCACGCTGGCTACGGACACGCAGCGCACGGTCGCTGATACGGCGGC
>JBDTMO010000068.1:0-13281 GCA_039934235.1 bacterium
CTCGCCGTGTGTCGGCGCGGCGCTCCTTTTGGTTCTTCTTCGTGTGCCGGCCACACGGCATGTGACCGTGTTACGAGGCCAGCGACTTCATGTCGATGACGAAGCGATACTTCACGTCGCTCTTCAACATCCGCTCGTAGGCCGCATCGATGTCCTGGATCGGAATGACTTCGATATCCGGGACGATGCCGTGAGCGGCACAGAAGTCGGCATCTCCTGCGTTTCGGCGATGCGCGTCGAGGTTCTGCGGAGCCGAGACTGTATTCAGCATGAAATCGAGGCAGTTGGACTTGGCCGCCATCGCATCTGCATCCGTGGACAACACCACTTCGTCGGCGCCCAGACGCAATGCGTCCTCACGCTTGGACTCTGACGTTGTAAAGAGCACGACGTGCGCGCCCAACGCATGCGCGAGCTTGAGAGCCATGTGGCCGAGCCCGCCGAGTCCGACGACGCCGACACGATGGCCCGTGCCGATTTTCCAGTGGCGCAGTGGCGACCACGTGGTGATGCCAGCGCACAGGAGCGGCGCGACAGCGGCAGGGTCGAGCTTGTCGGACACGCGCAGCACGAACTTCTCATCCACGACGATCGTTTTCGAGTAGCCGCCGTACGTGACGCCGCCGGTATGCGTGTCGGCGGCGTTGTACGTACCGGTCATGCCGTTTTCGCAGTACTGCTCGAGACCCTCGGCACAACTGGCGCAGTGCTGACACGAATCGACCATGCAGCCAACGCCGACGAGATCGCCGTTGCGTGGTTGGAGGGTTCACGCTGGTAGTACGCAATTAGCACGCGAAGTTCGCTGCTGGCGCGCCAATCGCGTGGCGTCCATACTCTCAGCCATGACAGCATTGCACAGAGCGCTTTCAGTGCTTGTTCTTTCGCTCGCGCTGGCAGCAGTACCACAGGCGTTGCGAGCACAGGACACGTCGAGCACGGCGAACCTTCGGCCCACGCGCGACAGCGCGCAGGTGCAAGTCGTGTTGCGCGATGGCTCGACCCTCCTGGGCCGCGTGCTCGATGTGACGCCAACGACGGTGCGCTTCGTGTCGGCGTTTGGGGAGACGCAGGTTCCGCGTGCGTCCATCGTGTCCGTGCGCATCGTGAGTGCGTCAGCGATGCATGGAGGTGAGTACTGGCCGGCGGATCCGAGCCGTTCGCGTCTTTTCTTTGCGCCGACCGGTCGGATGCTGCGCACCGGAGAGACCTATTTTGCCGACGCGTACATCTTCTTTCCGAGTATTCAGGTTGGTGTGAGCGACCTGTTCACGATTGGCGGCGGGATGTCCATTTTCCCTGGCGTCGATCTCAGTGAGCAGATTTTCTATCTCACTCCGAAGGTGGGCCTGTACTCGAGCCCCACGGTGAATGTTGCCGTCGGTGCGCTTGTCGCCGGTGCGCAGGTCATCTCGGATAATTCCCCAGCTGGTATTGGCTACGGCGTCGCGACGTTCGGAGGGGAAGACGGCAATGTCACAGCGGGAGCCGGGTTTGGTTTCAGTCGGGGGAACACCTCGTCGACGGCGTTGTTGATGCTTGGCGGGTCGCAGCGTGTGTCGAAGAGTGTCGCATTGGTCACCGAGAATTATTTCACGTCCAATCGTGATGCAGGCGTCCTTGTGTCGGGCGGGCTTCGGTTCATGAGCGAACACATTGCGGTCGACGTCGCACTGTTTGGCGGAAACAACATCGATACGGTGGTCCCGTACCTGGCGTTCATCTACAAGTGGTAGTGCAGCCGGTTTCCATCGAGCACATACGGGCCGCGCGCGAACGGCTGTCAGGCATCGCGCTACGCACGCCGCTGGTGCGATTCCCTCGCTTTCCTGCCGACGCGGGGGCGAGCGACATCTATCTCAAGCTCGAAAATCTTCAGCCGATCGGGTCGTTCAAGCTGCGCGGTGCGGCGAACGCGATGGCGGTTGCGGGCAATGAAGCGCTGTCGGCTGGGGTGTACACCGCGAGTGCTGGCAACATGGCGCAAGGTGTGGCGTGGTGCGCGCGCGAGCGCGGTGTGCGTTGTCGAGTCGTGGTGCCGGAGCATGCGCCGAGGACGAAGACTGACGCCATCGAGCGACTTGGCGGGGAGGTCATCAGGGTCCCGTTCGATGAGTGGTGGCAAACACTCATCAATCGCGGTCATCCCGGTGTCGACGGCTTTTTTGTTCATCCCTTTGCTGACGAAGCGGTGATGGCGGGCAATGGAACCATCGGTCTCGAGATCTTCGAGGATCTCACCGATGTGGACGCCATCATCGTCCCGTACGGTGGTGGAGGACTGGCATGCGGTATCGCGTCGGCCGCGCGCGCGCTCAGCCCGCGGACGAGGGTGTATGCTGTTGAAGTGGAGACAGCGGCGCCGCTGACGGCCTCATTCGCGGCCGGAGTGCCAACGCCGGTGACGCGCACACAGAGTTTCATTGACGGGATGGGCAGCGGGGCCGTGTTCGACGAGATGTGGCCGCTTGTGCGGTCGCTGCTCGAGGGAACCATCGTCGTCAGTGTTGGGCAGGTTGCGGCGGCGGTGAAGACGCTGGCCGAACGTTGCCGCATTGTCACGGAGGGGGCTGGTGCGGCAGGGCTGGCGGCGGCATTGAGCGGTGCGCTCGACGGTCAGCGCGTCGTGTGTGTCGTGAGCGGCGGTAATATCGATCTCGACAAATTTGCCACGATTCTGCGTGGTGACATTCCATGACGACTGGAGATTCCATCAATGGCTGCGAACAGTTCCGCCGACGTAGAGTATTACCCGTTTCCGACGAAGACGTTGCTGCCGTTTTCGGCAGCGGTTCGTGTGGGGGACATGTTGTACCTCTCTGGCCAGATGGGCACCGATGAGAACACGCGCCTTGTACCGGGCGGCATTGCAGCAGAGACGCGCCAGACGCTCGCGAACATGAAGGCGATTCTCGAGCGGCATGGATCATCACTCGATCACGTGGTGAAGTGCACGGTGATGATGGCGGACATGAGTGAGTGGCCGGCGATGAATGCGGTGTACATCGAACATTTTCCGGTACACCTGCCAGCGCGCAGTGCGTTCGGGGCTTCATCCCTCGCACTTGGCGGGCGGGTGGAGATCGAGTGTATTGCTACTCTCGCCTGACCACAATACGGTTCAGATAAGGATTGTCATCCCGCAGGAGCGAAGCGAGTGTCGGGACCTACTGTCCTTGCTCTGTGGCGTGAGTCGAGCGCGTGGAGGGAAGATCCCGACGCCCGCTCGCTTGCTCGCGCCTGCGGGATGACATCCAATCGCACCCTGACTGAGCAGCATTGCGCCCAACCTGCCGTACCGTCAAAATGGAATTCGACCTCACCTCAACCATCGCTTGCTGGATGGATGACCGGGCTTACATTGTGATGCAAAGTACTTTTTGGAAACGTTTCTTTACTCATCTGGCGTTGTCAGCCAGAGGGGCACACGGGAGAGCTCGTTGAAGATCATTATCCCGCAGGCGAGAACCCGCAAGAAAGCCGCGCAAGGCCCCTTTCGCTTCCTGCGCCCCATGGCCCTGTTCGCTACGGTGCTCGGAGCCACGGGATCGGTAGGCGCAATGTTCCGCGTCGGACAGCGCAACCCCTCGAAACTCCTGTTGCTGGCATTCCTCCTGTGGGACGCGTCACCATTCGTGGCCCTCCTGCTCGCCGACCGCATGTCAAAAGGTTGGACCCTGCCGACTCGGAAGACACTGTACAGCCTGATGCTGATCCTCACGCTCGGCTCACTGGCCATCTACGGATACATCGCCTTCGGCCCGCCAAGGAAGAAGCCAGCCGCCATGTTCCTCATCGTTCCAGCGGCGTCATGGCTGCTCATGTCGATCGCCATACCGATGTCCGCGCGAATATCGCGCGCGCCCCTCAGGCGTCGCAGCACCAGCACCTGAGTTGGCAGCCGCGTAGGTAGGTGACGCCGTGTGGACACATGGCGACACCACGCGCATCATTGCAGCCCATTCCCGCCTGCGCGTTCCCCGATGGAGAGTCCTCTGCATGGAGTTCAGCGCAAGTCCAGGAAGTCATACGAGCGCCTCAGGGCTCGGGCGGTGGTGGCAGTTGTTGTTCGGCGTCATCTGCATGTCGATGATCGCCAACCTTCAATACGGGTGGACACTCTTCGTCAACCCGATCGACGACAAGTTTCACTGGGGACGACCCGCAATTCAGGTCGCCTTCACCATCTTCATCCTCACGGAGACATTCCTCGTCCCGATTGAAGGATATCTGGTCGACAGGTTTGGCCCACGCATGGTCGCGGTCGTGTCTGGCGTCCTGGTGGCCGGCTCATGGGTGCTCAACTCGTATGCAGATTCACTGCCGCTCCTCTACCTCGGTGCCGTTGTCGGCGGAATTGGCGCCGGCGGCGTGTATGGCTGCTGCGTGGGCAATGCACTCAAGTGGTTTCCAGATCGCCGAGGACTCGCAGCTGGCGTGACGGCCATGGGCTTCGGCGCGGGATCCGCACTGACGGTGTTCCCCATCGCCACGATGATCAAGGCACAGGGCTACGAGGCGACGTTCTTCAAGTTCGGCATCATGCAGGGCGCCATTGTATTTCTCGTCGGCTGGTTCTTGAGGGCCCCCGACGCGGCGTTCAAGGCGCCTGTCGTCGTCGCAGCGAAGAAACTTGCGCCTGTGCATGAACACACACCGGGTGAAATGATTCGCACGCCGGCATTCTGGGTCATGTACCTGATGTTCGTGATGATGGCGACCGGTGGCTTGATCGCCACCGCACAGCTGACACCGATTGCCAAGGATTTCGGAATCGCGGAGTTGCCCATTACGCTCATTGGCTTCACGTTGCCGACGCTGACGTTTGCGCTTTCGTTCGATCGCGTGCTCAACGGCGTCAGCCGTCCGTTCTTCGGCTGGATCTCCGATCACTTCGGCCGAGAGAATACGATGTTCATCGCGTTCGGGCTGGAGGGCGTGAGCATTCTTCTGCTCAACCAGTTCGGACACAATCCAGTCGCGTTCGTACTGCTCACCGCGCTTGTATTTTTTGGCTATGGCGAGATCTACAGCCTGTTTCCTGCGACGTGTGCCGACCGGTACGGACGAAAGTTCGCATCGGCAAATGCCGGCCTGTTGTACACCGCCAAGGGCGTGGCCTCGTTGGTGGTACCATTGAGTAGCGTCATCGCGATCTCATTGGGCGGATGGCGAACGGTGTTCATCGCGGCTGCGGCCATGAACCTCATCGCGGCATGCATGGCGCTGTTGATTCTCAAGCCACTGCGCATACGGGCGCAATCGTGAAAATTGCAGTTGTCGGAGCCGGAGCCATTGGCGGCTACCTCGGCGGATGGCTCGCCGCGTCCGGTGAGGAAGTAACGTTCATCGCGCGCGGTGCAAATCTCGAAGCCATTCGTGCGCGCGGCATGCGCGTGATCGGCGACGATGGTGCTGACGTCGTGGTGCGCGGAGCGCTCGCGTGTGAGCGGATGAGCGAAGCAGGCCCGCAAGACGTCGTGCTGCTGACCGTCAAGGCAAATCAAGTCGCCGCGGTCGCGGCGGACATCCAGCATCTCTGCCATGAGCAGACGACGATCGTCACGATGCAGAACGGCATTCCATGGTGGTACTTCCACAAACACGGCGGCGAATTCGAAGGCACGTCGATACGCTCGGCAGACCCTGATGGCGCGATCGGCCGCTTGATCGACTCCGAACGCATCATTGGGTCGGTGGTTTATCCAGCCGCGACTCTCGTGCAGCCCGGGGTCGTCGAAGTCGTCGAGGGGCGACGCTTCGCATTGGGTGAGCTCGACGGTTCGTCGTCGGCGCGCGTGCAGGCAATTTCCGCGGCGTTCGTCAAGGCAGGATTCAAGGCGCCCATTCTCGATCACATTCGCAGCGAAATCTGGCTCAAGGTATGGGGCAACCTGAGCTTCAACCCCATCAGCGCACTGACGCACGCGACGCTCGTTGACCTGTTGCAGTTTCCCGAGACGCGCGCGTTGAGCGTCGAGATGATGCGCGAGGCGGAAGTCATTGCCGGAAAGCTGGGAATTACATTCCGCGCTGGCATCGACCGCCGGATTGCCGGTGCGGAGAAAGTGGGCGCGCACAAGACGTCGATGCTCCAGGATGTCGAGGCGGGCAAGGCGATTGAAATCGAAGCACTCGTCGGAGCCGTGGTCGAGTTGGGACGCCTCACGTCGACACCGACGCCACACATCGACGCCGTGTACGCGTGCGCTCGCCTGCTCGCAGAAACTCTCAAGAGGCAAAACGGCAAGCTCGCCATCTCGCCGCTGTGGGCCGTAACGTGAAACACCACTCAGGATGTATCGCATGACAGATGCCCCCTCAACGATCATCGGCCTGCTCGATGCCGGCGCTGACGACGCACCAGCACTCAGCTCGCCCGGCGGTGTGCCGCTCAGCTATCACGCGCTACGCGCTTTGGTGGCCTACACGGTGAATGCGTTGGGAGAGCGAGGCATTGGCCCTGGCGATCGCGTCGCGATCGTGCTGGACAACGGGCCTGAAATGGCGGCAGCGTTCCTCAGCATCGCATCGAGCGCAACGGCGGCGCCACTTAACCCCGGCTATCGCGCCGACGAATTCGAGTTCTACCTCACGGATCTGCGCGCCAAGCTGCTGATCGTCGCGCACGGAAAGGACTCACCCGCCATCGACGTAGCGCGCAAGCTCGGCGTCCCCATCGCTCGACTGCATTCACAGCCGGAGCTCGGCGCGGGAAGTTTTACAATCGAGTTCACAACGGACACTGCTACGGCGGCGAGTGCTCCGCCCCGCGCTGTGGGTCCCGACGATTTTGCGCTGGTGCTGCACACCTCGGGCACGACGTCGCGGCCGAAGATCGTTCCCCTCGCGCAAAAGAACATCTGCGCATCGGCGCGTAACATTCGACAGACGCTCGCGCTTTCCGCGGACGATCGGGGCATGGTCATCATGCCGCTCTTTCACATTCATGGGCTCATTGCGGCGTTGCTGGCACCGTTGTCGGCAGGCGGTGAAGTCTGCTGCACCACCGGCTTCAACGCGCTCAAGTTCTTTACGTGGCTGGCAGAGGTACGCCCCACGTGGTACTCGGGCGTACCGACAATGCATCAAGCCATACTCCTTCGAGCGGCCAACAACACCGACGTCATCAAGAACCATCGATTGCGTTTCATTCGCTCGTCGTCGTCCGCACTACCCCCGCGCGTCATCACCGAGCTCGAGGCAACGTTCAGCGTGCCGGTGATCGAAGCGTATGGCATGACCGAGGCGGCACACCAGATGGCGAGCAACCCGCTTCCACCCCGCGAACGCAAGCCGGGCACCGTGGGTCCATCAGGTGGTCCCGAGATACGCGTCGTCGACGACACAGGCACGACGGTTCCCGTCGGCGGCACGGGTGAAATCGTCATTCGCGGCCCCAATGTGATGACCGAGTACGAAAACAATCCAAAAGCCAACGCCGAAGCGTTTTACGACGGCTGGTTCCGGACCGGTGATCAAGGTGTGATGGACGGCGACGGGTATGTGAGCATCACCGGACGCCTGAAGGAAATCATCAATCGCGGCGGCGAAAAGATTTCACCACGTGAAGTGGACGAGATCATCATGGAGCATCCGGCCGTGCATCAGTGCGTGACGTTCGGCATGCCGCACGACATGCTTGGTGAAGAGGTGGCTGCGGCCATCGTGTTGAAACAAGGCGCCGAAGCCACTGACAAGGAGCTCCGCCAGTTTGCCGCGGTGCGGCTGGCTGACTTCAAGGTCCCACGAAAAATTCTCATCCTTCAGGAAATTCCTGTTGGAGCAACCGGCAAGCTTCAGCGCATCGGACTTGCACAAAAACTCGGACTCGCATGACGACCTCGATCAAAGCACCACCGCCGCTCAACCCTCCCGCGCGGCTGCTCATGGGACCTGGGCCGAGCAATCCGGATCCGCGCGTACTCGCGGCGATGACCGCGAATCCGGTTGGGCACCTCGATCCATACTTCGTCGACTTGATGGACGAGACGATGGGCGCCCTTCGCGCGGTCTATCGTACCGAGAATCATCACACGCTTCCAATTTCCGGCACGGGATCGGCTGGATTGGAAACCATCATGATGAACCTGCTCGAGCCGGGAGACAGTGCCGTCGTCGCGGTGAATGGATATTTCGGGCACCGCGTTGCGGAGTTGTGCCGCCGCGCTGGTGCAGACGTTCGCACCATTGAGTCCGAGCCTGGCGGAATCGTCGACCCCAATGACGTTGCGAAGGCGCTTGCCGAGCGGCCCGCGAAGCTCCTGGCATTCGTGCATGTCGAGACGACGACGGGCGCCTGTCAGCCGATTCAACCGATGGTCGAAGTCGCGAATCGCTACGGCGCATTGATCGCCGTGGACTGCGTCACGTCACTCGGCGGAATGGAGCTGGAGATCGACAAGTGGGGCGTCGACGCTGCGGGTTCGTGCACACAGAAAGGCCTTGGTGCACCGGCGGGCCTTGGCCCCATTACGGTCGGTCCTCGCGCGATGGAGGCGGTGCGGAATCGGAAGCAGAAGCCGTGTACGTGGTACTTCGACCTGTCGCTGCTATTTCAATACTGGGGCGGCGAGAGTGCGACGAAGAAACGCGCGTTCCATCACACGGCGCCAATTCAGAGCATTTACGGAATTCACACAGCGCTGCGATTGGCGCTCGAGGAAGGGCTTGAAGCGCGCTGGGCTCGGCACATCGCTGCGCGCGATACACTGGTGCGCGGTCTCGACAGACTCGGGCTTTCGCTCTTTACACCGGAGGCGAATCGCTGCCCCACGATCAATGTCATCAGTGTCCCCGATGGTGTGGACGACATGAAGGTCCGTTCGCGGCTGCTCGACATGGGCGTCGAGATGGGTGGTGGACTTGGCGTGCTCGCCGGCAAGGTGTGGCGCGTTGGAATCATGGGTTACAACGCCCAGACTTCGCGCGTTGAGCAATTCATCGATGCACTCGAGGAAGTGTTACGGTGACTTTGTCATCCTGAGCAGAGCGAAGGACCTGCACTTGACAAGCATCCGCTGGATAGGCACAGCGCGACAGCAGCTGCAGGTCCTTCGCTTTGCTCAGGACGACACATCCGCGTGGCGCCGAGTGCATCGGACGCGCATCTTGGTCTGCTATGCGCCCATTTCTCTCGAGCTTGCTCATGGTCTCCGCGACCACCGCACTCGCCCAGACACCTGCACGTCAAACAGAGTCCGACGCCTACACGCGATACGAGCTTCTTGCGCCCGGCTCCGCGAAGTTTCGAATCATCTATGAGGTGACGGCCACGACGGCGGGCGCGACCTACTACTTCAATCCCATTCGAAAGGGCAGTGTTGCGACGGACGAAAGCGTGAGCGACCGCGCGACTGGCAAGCCACTTGGGTTCGACGTCGTTGGCGCAGCAGAGGCGCGTGCCGGCGGTGTTCCGGGCCGCGACACCACGCAGACGTACATACGAGTCAAGCTGTCGCATCCCGTGCCGGCCGACGGCGGAGAAGCACGCGTCCTCATTCTCAAGACATACGAGGACTCGCTCAGCTACTACATGCGCGGTGACACTATCGTCTTTACGCGACCGCTGGGAATCAAACGCAACGCCGTTGTGCTGCCCAGGGGTTACGAGCTCGTTTCGTCGAGTTTTCCGGCGCAGGTTCTTCAGGAGGCCGACGGCCGAGTTGGCATCAGCTTCTGGAATGAGACGCCGTCAGAGGCTGCGGTGACGATGCGTGCTGTGCCAATACGTGAGAGGGCTGTCGCGAAATCGAGCGTTGCCGCGAGGCTCGAAGAGCGCGCGCACCAGAATCGTGAGATCGTCTATTTTCTTCGTCAGCCGGAAACGAGCGCGTTCGATCTGTATCACGATTACACGGAATCGCGTGTCGGCACGAGCACGTATCTCAACATTGTGCGCGCGGGCAGCACTGTGGCCGGACCGCGCGCACTGAATCTCGATACCGGCGAGCAGCTTACGTCGGAGACATTGAAGGGCGATGCGATTTCTCGTGCAAAGCTCGACGTAAAGGACGTCACGCCGCAAACGGAAGTTGTCGTGTTTCGCTTTCCTGCCGTTACAGCTGGTACGTCGGTGCGGTTGCGTATGTTCGAGACGTACACCGATACGGCGCGCTACAAACTCGTGGGCGATGAGCTTGTGTGGGACAGAAGTTTTGGGCGTCCAGCGAATGCTGTGGTGCTGCCGGCCGGGTGGATGCTGACGAACAGTTCCATCCCAGCGGCGGTGAGCACGCTGCCTGATGGTCGCGTGCGGCTTGACTTCATCAACCCTCGGCCCGATGAAATCGCGACACTGATTACGGCGCGTCGGAGGTAGGCCGCCCTAACCAACGTCACCGAAGCTTGGGGTACGGAGCCACAAATTCAAAAGCGAACACGCGTGCAATACGGTTGAGATCGCGCGTGTTCGCCGAAATCAAAGTGGCGCCGGCCTCGCGACATGAATGGGCAAGAAGAATATCGAAAATGAAACCGCGCCGGACCTGGGCGAGCACCAATCCCTCGCGTTCAACCAATGTCGCGAGCGTATCGCCGAGTGCATTCCACGACCGCACGCTCGGTGTGATAACACGATCCCGGCGAACATAGGGATCAAGAACGACGCGTTCGAGCGCAGACCGGCTTCGGCCAGCGCCGGCGCGCAATTCTGCGGCGACGACGGCGCCGAGGTACAGTTGCGGGGCTGCGTGTGTACAAAACGCGTCGAAGGCGGCCTGGGCCTCCGTATCGCGCGACGCATCGATGAAACAATTCGTGTCGAGAACGTACTTGCGCAGCTTTCGTACGGCCATGGAACGCTGCGCTAGTCGATGCGGGATAGGCGCATGCCACGGAGAGCGCGACTGCCTGCGGCGAGATCGCGACGAAACGCGACGAGATCAATGGCCATCTCGACGGTCTCGCGTTCGGTCTCGGTTCCCAGGAAGGCCTGCGCTTCCGCCAGCGCGATTGGATCGAGCCAGAACTCCTTACGCACTTTGCCTTCGGTGGCGGCTCGGCGCCCGACGGGCTTGCTAGCGACGCGAGCGGACTTTCGCGAAATGGGGGCCATGAGACCTCTCGATGTGTGTACGGACAATATATACAATCGTCCGTACGCGAACAAACCTTACATGACTATTTTTGCCGGCAACTTCTTGTTGATGATGACGCCAGCAACCCCTCCGTCCTGCAGCAACTTGTTGAACGTGGGTACATCCTGATTCTCGAGCGTGTCGATCTGCGCGCGCAGGGCCGACCACATCTTCTCCAATTCGGCGAACCGCTCACGCGACGGCTGTGATAGGATGTCGTTGCCTTCGATGTTGCCGAGCAGGAAGGAGTATTGCGCGTTGATGCCGTTGCGGTAGTTGATCACGTCCTGTCCGTTCGCCGCCTTTGTCGACAGCTGCGGCTCGAGCGTTTCGACCTTACCCGTGATCTCCTTGCCCTTACCGGCAATCGCGGCTGCCGTCGGCGTTTCCTTTGTGCGATCCACAAACTTCGACACCTGTTCCTTCACGTCGCGCATGCGAAGGAGCGCGTCGTGGATTTCCCCGACGCGCGCGTTGATGGCATGCGTCAGCGAATCGCGCGCGGCGACTTCCTGCGGCGGTGTGTTGAGGCGCGGATCAGCGCGCACGTCGAACGGTTGCGTCTGGACGTTGGTGCCAACGGTGAGCCGCACCTGATACTTGCCCGGTGAAACGAGATAGCCACCACTCGGCCCACCCCAGATGTTGATATTGCCGGGGAGCGATGTTGGCGGTTCCGCGCGTAGGTCCCACTGAAATGCGGTGAGTCCAGCCTTGGGCGCCGGAAATGTTTTCGCGGGGCCTAGCGTTGTCGGTGCGCCGGCGATGGCACGTGTGAACGAGCGCAGCAATTTCCCGCTGGCGTCCAGGAACTCCAACGTGATGACCTGCGCAGAATCGGGCGCCTTGGCGAGCGTGAAGTAGATGTTGGCGCCCGGTGGCGGGTTACGACCGGCGGTGGTTGTCGGTGCGGCAGGGCCGCCGCCAAGCAGGGCAACGCGCGGCGTGAAAAGGAAGACGTCGGCCTTCGCGACTTGATCACTCATCTGGCGCAGCGGCGTGAGGTCGTCGAGCGCCCAGAATGCGCGTCCCTCGGTTGCCGCGTACAGATCACCGTGTCGCACCTCGAGGTCTGCGATCGGTGTGTTCGGAAGATTGCGTGAGAACGGCTGCCAATTGGACCCGCCGTCATACGACACGTAGACGCCCGTCTCCGTCCCCGCATAGAGCAACCCGCGTCGCTCTGGATCTTCACGTACGACGCGCACCGGCTCACCGTCCCGCAATCCGCTGATGATGCGGGACCAACTCTTTCCGTAATCCGTGGACTTGAATGCGTACGGCGTGTAGTCGCCGCGGCGATCGACGCGAAAGGCGAGATACACCGTGCCTGCATCATGCGGCGACACTTCGATGTTGTTGGAAAGTCCGACGGGGATTCCCGATGGCGTCACGTTTGTCCAGGATTTTCCACCGTCACGTGTGAGTTGGACCAGGCCATCATCTGTGCCGACGTAGATCGTGTTGGCATCGTGTTTCGACTCGACGATGTTCACGATTGCGCCATACACCTCGCCGCCGGCGCCTTCGTTGGTGATCGGCGCGCCACCGAAACCTTGCGTCGCCTTGTCGTTGCGTGTGAGATCTGGCGAGATGGGCGTCCATGTCTTGCCGCGATCCGGTGTGCGGAAGAGAACATTTCCGCCGTGGTACACGACGTTCGGGTTATGCTGCGACACCACGGCCGGCGACGTCCAGTTGAAGCGATAGCGCGTCTTGTCGGTTGGCTCAGTGAGGGAAAGCTCTGGCCATGGCATGATGGAACGGCCGAGTTGCGTTTGTGTGTCCAGCTCTTCGAGGATGCCGACGTAGCAGCCGCCGTAGACATAGCGCGGGTTGCGCCGATCGACGCCGACGTTGGCGCTTTCGCATCCGGGTCCGTCCTGCCAGTCGCGCTCACCGATGCTGGGTCCATCGGAGCGCGTCTTGATGATGACCGACGAGTTGTCCTGTTGCCCGCTGTAGAGACGATACGGGTATGCATCGTCGACGATGACGTGATAGAACTGTGCGGTGGGCTGATTATCCTGTGTGCTCCAGCTCTTGCCGCCGTCCAGCGAGATCGAGCCGCCACCATCATTCGCGTTTGCGAGGAGCCGCCCGTCCTTCGGGTTGATCCACAGTTGATGGTTGTCGCCGTGTAGTGATGGAAGCGTGGCGAACGTGCGTCCGCCATCGATGGACTTCATGACCGGTGCATTCA
>JBDTMO010000069.1:0-13270 GCA_039934235.1 bacterium
GGATGGATCTCGCGTGGTGATGAGCAGCGCACGCACTCCCGGCTCTGCGATGGCCGACGTGATGTCGGCATGCTCACGTTGATCGGTGCTCCAACCGTCGAGCAGCGCCGCGGCGGCGCTAATCGTTGGGTCGTCCGAATCCGTCAGGAGAATCGACTCGTTCACGCGCCGTGCTCGTGTGCGATCAGGCGCGCGGCGGTATCAGCTTGCGACGTGCAGTTGCTCGAGATTGCGCTGCACGGTCTTGGCCAGCGTCGGAAGGTCAAAGGGCTTCTCCACGTAGTCGTCAGCGCCGAGCTGCAGCGCTTCCCGCTTATCGTCCCATGCGTCGAGTGCGGTGACCATGATGATGCGCACGCTTCGCCCGAGCACTGGATGCTGCTTCATCAGCCGACAGACTTCCCATCCGTCTCGTCCCGGCATCATCACATCGAGGAGCACCAACGCCGGCCGCACGGACTCGAAAAGTGCCAATGCCTCATCGCCGTCGTGCGCAACCGTAATGGGATACCCACGGATCTCCAGGTACTGCCGGATGATCTCCGCGTTGTCATGATTATCGTCGACCACCAAGATAGGTGGAAGTCCGGTCCCTGTAGTGTGCACTGAGTACTCTCCTGCGTCCACTGCTGCGGCGCCTCGGCCGCGGTCGGATTTTAGAGGGCAATTCGGGGGCCACCCGACTTTCCGTCAACGGGACAAGAGCCAACGTCTACCGGACCACAACAACCTCACGAGCGCCAGCAGGGACAGGCACTCGAATTTCTACGCCGCCCGGCCAGCGAACCCAAACCGCCGTGGGCGTGCCGGACATGCCAAATACCTGCACCGCTCCGTTCTGTGACCAGTAGCCGGACCCTGCTTGGATTTCGCGAGCCGGACCCATTCGCGCGCCATACACCAGCCTGATCTGTGCGCCGATGCCGTCGGGATTGGCCGGAGGTCCCTTCACGCGAACGCGAAGCCCAGGTTTTGCGAGGGTGTTGTGATAGAGAATGGTTGACGCGCTGTTTTGCGAGAGGACAAAATCGAGGCGCCCGTCGCGATCGTAATCCGCATACGCGGCGCCGCGCTGGTCTCCGTACGCGAGGAGGCCGGATTGCATCCCAGTCATTGGATGAAGGCCGCCCTTTCCGTCGCCCAGCATGAGGAGGCCACGCCCGTTGTCATAGCGCGGAATGCCAACCGCCGTCGGCGAAAAATTCTGGCTCAGTACGACGTCCTCATTTCCGTCACCGTCGAAGTCTGCGATGCCAGCATAAAACGCCGGCGCAAATTGCGCTTCGGCTGGCAGCGGAACGGCATCGAAATGATCGCCCTTGTTGATGAACGCCGTGCTGCTGAGCGTGTTGACGTCCGTTCGTTGCACCTTGCTCTTGAGCGGACCAAGGACCATGTCGACGGTCGCGTCGGCATACGCCGAGAAGGTGCCCATCCGCGTAGCGAGATCGGGAATCACCACGCGCACGCGCGGATAACTGTTGAGCGGCGCAAGGCCGTGCACCCGCGGATCATCACGCGCGAGCAGCAGCTCCTCTTCGCCGCCGGAACCGAACGGACCATGAAGCATCGCGAGGGGACGCGCACTGTCCGCTGGCGTGACGGTGTTCCGCCCCCAACTCGTCGCGACGAGATCCAACCGTCCGTCGCCATCGAGGTCGCCGGCGGCCACGCCATTCCAGCGACTGATCAACTTGTCCAGCCCCCATGATGCCGGCGCGAGCACGAAGCGGCCGCCTTGATTCAGGAACAGTGCGACGGATCCCCACTCGCGCGCGATCACGAGGTCCGCCTTGCCATCGCCATTCATGTCGGCGAACATCGCACTCGACACCAAGCCGATGTCCTTGAACACCGCAGAGGCCGCGGAGTCGAGGACGAACTTGCCCGCGACATTGCGGAAGAGTCTCGACGACGCAGCCTCTGGGTACTTCGCCGGAATGACACGACCGCCGACGAACAGATCCAGATTTCCGTCGCCGTCGTAGTCGCCCAAAGCCATCGGACCAGTCGAGGCATCCAGCGGAGGAATCAATGCTTCGGCCGTCGCGCCAATTCCGCTTCGGGTTGCACCGACACTCAGCGCCGCAGGCGACGCCGCGGCGCTCGGCCCTTGCAGTTCCCAGTTCGAAAGCCCGAGCAGCACCCGCGATGCGCCATTCGTCGTCATCCCCAGAATCGATGTAAAGTCTGATGACGCAATTGGGCCCTTCGCCGGTTGCGGCGTGATTCGTCCCGCGCTGTTATGAAACACGCCGAGACGCCCGCCCTTGCCCGAGCCGACGATGAGATCTTCAAATCCGTCGCGGTCGTAATCGAACCACGCGACGCCAGGACCCATGAGTGACAGTGAGTTCGGGAGGAGGAACTGCCGCTCCCAATCATCATATGGCGGGTCGATGTGCGTGTGGCCGCCGAGCTGCGCCGACAGATTCTCGAAGATAGGAACTGGCGGTGATTCGATGGCCTCATGCGACGGTCCGGCAGTGGCCATCGTGACGTCGTACAGGCGATTGGGGCGGGCGTTGTTGATCGTCGTCACCCGGCCGTCGCGCCAACGGATCACGAGTGTCGCGCTATCCGATTTGCCCATCGCGAAGGAGGCTTCGTAGTCGCTGTGCGAGAGATAGATCCCGCCCACTGCGACCTCGCGTTGCTGAAGTGGAATCGCGCCACCGAGCAACCGGATCCGGGCACCAACTGCTTTCGTGTTCGGTGCATCGCCGACCAGCCGCACGGCCACTCTCGGCGCGGCCACGCCGTTTTGCAAAACGAGTGCGGGCGATCCGAGACGGTTGATCACAACGTCGAGATCACCATCGCCATCGAGATCCGCCGACGCCATTGCATGCGAGATGTCGTTCTCCATGCCAAAGTGCCAACGATCGCTCGCATCCTCGAACGTGAGGTCGCCGCGATTCCTGAACGCGACATTCTTGAGCGCCAACTTCGGATACGCCCACCGCTCGCGCTGCCACTGCACGCCACTCAACCTGTTTTGCAGCCGCTCCTGCGTGTCGGCATCCATCACGTCCCACAGGTGACCATTCGCGATGAGGATGTCCTGCCAACCATCCAGGTCGACATCGAGGAACATCGTCGACCACGACCAACCACTTGCCTGCACACCGGCATACTGCGCGATCTCGACGAACGTCCAGTCGCCGCGATTCAGGAAGAGGGTGTTCCGCTGCTGCTGTAGTTGCGTCTCCATGTCGCCGGGCTTCTTTGGCAGCGCCGTGTGCGTCGGCATCTGCGTCTTGAGATGACGCGAATCGTTGCTGAGCATGTCGGTCACGAACAGATCCGGAAGGCCGTCGCCGTTGATATCTGCGACGTCGGTGCCCATGGACGAATTGCTCATCTGCCGCTGCGACTTCCAGTCGGCGAGACGGAAGTTGCCGTGCCCGTCGTTGAACCAGAGCTGGTCGCCATCCTCGAAATCGTTCGCAACGTAGAGATCGGGAAAACCCTCGCCCCTGAGATCGACGAACTTTGCGCCCAGGCCGAACGACTCAGGCTCTTCGTCGAGCTTGCGTCCCTTTGCGTCGTGAAAGTGGTCCGACGTCAGGGCGATTCTCTTGAAGCGACCACCTTCGTTCATGTAAAAGTCGTCCGGTTCGCCACGCATGGTCAGATTCATTCCGCCCATGTCGGGCCGCATGACGAGCTTGAAATCCTTTTGTCGTTCCGGAACGACTTCGTACTTGCCTGGTCCTGTCTGGCGCACGAGCTGACTTGGCGCGCGCTGTTGCGGAGGAATCGTGTCGACAGGGCTGTACGGTTTGTAGTTCGCGACGTACATGTCGAGCTTACCATCGCCATCCACGTCGGCCATCGTGATCGTCGTGCCACCTCGGCCAGTCGTGTCGAGACCGAGATCACGATGTTCCGTAAAGTGACCCTTGCCGTCGTTCACGAAAATGGCGTTGGGCCCCGCCGTCGCGACGAGAACCAGGTCGAGATCGCCGTCGCCATCGATGTCAGCGAACGCGACGCCAGTGGTGTGCCGGTCGCACGCGCCAACGCCCGCGCTCTTCGTGATGTCCTCGAACTTCCAGCCGCCACGATTTCGATACAGCGCACTGCATCCCTGCGTCTTTGCGAGAAAGACGTCCACCATTCCATCGCCATCAACGTCGCCAAGGGCCACGCCAGCACCCTCCGCGAGCATGCGATTGCCGAGTAGCACCGAGTCGCTCACGGCATTCTGGAAATCGATGCCGCTGCGGCCGCCTTCCATGTGCGTAAAGCCGGCCACGCCCTGAGGAACATCGAGCTCTCTCCACCGATAACCCGCTTCCTGATGCCAGGGCGGTAAAGGCTTTGGTCCACACGCGAGCGCGAATACGCTACACGCGAGCGTCGCAGACAACAGTGCGCGAGTCTTCATGATGACGCGGGCCTATTGAAACGCGCGACGACCTTTTCACCGATGCACGTGCCCAATGCTCTTCCGTTCACGTTAGCGGAAGGGAAGTGAATTCCGCCGTAGACGCGTGACATCCCAGCCTCTTCTGCTGCCGTGTTGAAGGACTCGAAGTGCCGCACGGCGTTGCCGATGGAGAGTCCGGTGCTGTCGACGAATGCAACTGGCCCAATGAGCGACGTCAGCACGGTCGCTGCCGCTGCCGATTGCGTCGAGTGTCCCGACGGATACTCGGGAAAGGGTGGCGTTGCGATGAGCGGCTCCCAGGTAGAATCCATGGCGCTGCGAATGAAGGGGCGCGGCCGCAAATAGTTGTAGCGATACTTGTAGCCCCAACTCGCGATGAATGCATCGGCCATCGACGCCGACGTCAACACCATCGCGCGCGCAGCATCAGGTGCGGACAACCTGCGCTCACTCACCATCTGGCTCGCGATCGAGATCCAGTGACCGACTGGTGTCCCCGATTCGCCGGCATTGTCGGCCCAATACAGCGCGATGGCTCGCTGCTCTGGTGTCAGCGTCGCCCTGGTCGCATGAACGAACTTCGCATCGCGGTACGCAACCGATGAAGTGTCGAGCGAGTACGCTGGTGCTTCCGCGAGCGGACACTCATCCCACCGCTTCAACACGAACGGCCGCACCTGACCCCAGTACGGCTCGGACATTCCCGACATGTTCACTGCGGGCAGCGTGGCATTCGGTTTCTTGGGCCGGTTGAGAATCAGTCCGCGATCACTCACCGTTCCCGCGCGCATGATGTTGGCAGGGTTGTCCAGTCCAACGAACTCGCTGGCGCCAGAAAGATTTTGCTGCGCGAACGTGTTTCCCGGCGCGTCGTTCACCCAGAGGCCGGGCCCCGCAGGCGGAACGTACTTGCGACCGCGGGTGCCGTCGAAGCCGTCTGTGCGCGACCACGCAACGATGGCGAGGCCAATTCGACGTCCGATGTCGCTCGACTGTTGCTTCGTGTCGTCTTGAACACCTGACGCGACACGAGCACTGACGAGGGAATCGGCAAGCCGCGCGACCGCGGCCCGCGTAGTGGGCAATCCCTCCCGAAGCAGCGAATCCATCACCACCCGTTCTGCCGCTACTGCGGCAAGAGTTCCGTCGTACTCGCGGCCTTTTTCCGGTTTGGGCAACGGTGGAAATCCGTTGAGCGCGCCATCCAACGGCACCATGCGCGAGTCGGCCACCGCAAGTCCCGCATAGAGTGCGCTGGTGGCGTATCCAAGAATCCGCGATGCGACCGGCGGCGACACGCGCTCGACGCGAAACATGCCGTACATCGTCTGCATCCACGTCGCGACCATGCGGGGATCGGCGGCGGACGGTCGAGTACACGACGCAAGCAACGCGGCCGCCGCCAACGCTGCGGCCGGAGTGAGCGATATGCGATTCATTCGAGGGGATCGGAGACTTGCGAATCTACCATCAGAACCAGCCTTCCCGAAGACATTACCAGACTTCTCACCGGACTTGTCTTGACGCGTTGGCGCCGGGAGTGAACTATCTGTCACGACTGCATACAATTCGCTTTCGCCATCCTTCACCGCCCTGCAACGTCAATGCAAACCGCTCCGCAGCGAACGTCCTCGGCCTTGCAACACGCTGTCGGGCTGGCGCTGCTCGCGTTGGCAGGTCTGTTGCCGGCGCGACTCACGGCGCAATCGATCCACGGCGTCGTCGTCGATCGCAGCGATACGCCGGTGGCTGGTGTTGTCGTCCTTCTCGTGGACAGCGCGTTGAATGTGTCTGCACGGTCGCTCAGCAGCGCGCGCGGAGAATTTCGGCTGGCCGCGAGTCTTGCGGGTACTTATCGCGTGCGAACGCTGCGCATCGGCTTCCGCCCGGTCACCTCTGCGCCCGTGAAGCTGTCCGCGGGAGAGGACGTCACGCAACGCATCGTTCTTAGCGGCGTGGCGTTCTCGCTCGACACCGTGCGTGTCCTCGCACGTAACACGTGTCACACGGTTGTCGACTCGGCGGCCGCGACGTTCGCGGTGTGGGAGCAAGTGCGCACCGCGCTTACTGCTACCCAGCTCAGCGAAAAGGAGCGCGCGATCACGGCGACGATGATCGGCTATGAGCAATCGCTCGACAGGAATTCACAGCGCGTGCGTCAACAGAGCGCATCGGTTCGTTCTGCGCTCGTTGCGCAACCGTGGCATTCGTTGAGTCCTGATTCGCTGCACCGCTCGGGTTACGTGGCCATGGTTGACGACTCCACCGCGTACTATGCGCCCGGCATCGACGTCCTTCTGTCGAACGAGTTTCTCGACGACCACTGCTTCCAGCTCGCGTCATCGCCGGATTCCACGCGCCTCGGCATAGCCTTCGAACCGATTTCGGAGCGCAAGAATGTCGCGGAGATTCGCGGCACGCTCTGGCTGGACCGGAAGTCGTCCGAGCTGCGCAGCATCGATTTCCACTATGCGAACATCTCTCGCGAGCAGGAGCAGCGTGCGGGCGGCGCGATGGAGCTTGTTCGCATGCGCGACGGCACGTGGGCCATCTCGCGCTGGAGCATCCGCATGCCCGTGTTGGCTAAACGCCGGCTACTCGGCACGGCGATATCGCAGATTGTCGTCGCGGAAATGAGAGTTTCCGGCGGCGACCTGTCGCTCGCTGTGCGTGGCGCCGACACGCTGTGGTCTCGGCCTCCGCTTTCCCTTTCGGGAACGGTTGTTGACTCTGCATCGGGCGAAGGCCTGGCTGGCGCGTACATCACACTCATGGGTACTCGGCTCGCCGCGGTGTCCGACTCCGGCGGTCGATTCATCATGCCGTCCGTGTTACCCGGCAAGTACACGGCAGAAATCCACACGACGCTGCTCGACGAGATTGGCGCCGTGAACCAAACCCTCGTTTCATTCACGGATAGCGCCGTCCCGGTTCACATTCGCGTTCCCAGCGCGCAGCAGATCGGCAGCTCGCTGTGCGGCGTCTCCGAACCGCTCATGAAGGGGATCATCGTCGGCACCGTTGAATTTCGCGGGGACACCGCCTCACCCGCGAACGTGCGCATCTTTGCCGCATGGAAGACGGCGGACATGTACACCGGCGCGCCCGCTACCGGCAGGTCAGACCGCCAACTGCAGACTCGCAGCGATTCAGCCGGTCGCTATCGCCTGTGCGGCGTGCCGGTGAAGACGACGCTGTTCGTTCGCGCGGTGGAAGACAGCGCGGACTCCGAACCGGCATCTGTGATGATCGAAAACGGTATCTTTGGTCGCGCCGATCTGGTTGTGGACAGATTCCCGAGTCGGGGTGCAACGTTCACAGGCATGGTCATGCTGGACTCGACGCGCACGCCAATCGCCGACGCAGAGGTTTCGCTGACGGACCTGTCGCTCAGCGAGCGAACGAACGAACGAGGTGTCTTCCACTTCAGCGACATTCCAGCTGGTACGCACTCACTCGTCGTGCGCAAATTTGGTCACGGGCCGCTCGAAACGAAAATCACGTTCGCGGCAAATCGCACCCTCGAACGCGACGTCTTTCTCACCCGAATTGTGACGCTCGACTCGATGAAGGTCGTGGCGGAGCGACCCGTTATCCCGTCATTCGACGAAAATCGCAAGCATGGATTCGGCCGCTTTCTCACCCGCGCAGACCTCGAAAAGCACCCCGCCCGACGACTCGGCGATCTACTCTCGACATTTCCTGGCACCCGCATCGTTGGCCGCGCGCCCAACGCATACCTTGCGAGCAGTCGTGGGCGAAAATCACTGACGGGCGCGCGCAGCTGCCTGTCGCAGGTCTACCTCGATCACATGGTCATGTACGGCAGGCCCGGCGCTCCACCCTTCGATATCAACTCCATCACGCAAGATCAGATCGAGGCGATCGAGTACTATGCGAGTGCCGCGGTCACACCACTCGAGCACTCCGCCCTGAACTCGCAGTGCGGTGTGCTGGTGATCTGGACTCGTCGTTGAAACGGACGTCGTCCAGCCATGCCGCGGCTGCTCGCTGGATCGCACCGCTCTGCATCGCGCTCGTCACCATCGCCGCGTTTCTTCCGGCCCTTTACAACGGCTTCGTAAGTTGGGACGACGAGAAGAACTTTCTCGTGAACCCAAACTATCGCGGGCTGGGCCTGCATCAGCTGTCGTGGATGTGGACGACATTCCACATGGGGCACTATGTGCCGCTCTCGTGGATGACATTGGGGATGGACTATCTGGTCTGGGGAATGCGCCCGGCAGGGTACCATCTCACAAGCGTCCTGATTCACGCTTTCGACGCCGTCATCCTCTATTTCCTGGCGCGCCGGCTATTCGTGCTCAGCGGAATCGGCGCCGGCGACGAAGACGCCCTGACACTGCCCGCCGCATTCGCTGCGCTCTGCTTCGCCATTCATCCACTGCGCGTGGAGTCGGTCGTGTGGGTGACCGAGCGGCGCGATGTGCTCTCGCTGATGTTCTCTCTGCTGAGCATCATTGCGTTTCTTCGGGCGCACAACGCCAATGCGCGCCCACGACACTGGTACCTGGCGTCTATCGCGCTGTTTCTCTGCGCGCTGTTGTCCAAGGCCACCGCGATGACGCTTCCCGCAGTGCTCTTCGTCCTCGACATCTATCCGCTGAAGCGCCTTCCGTCTGCCGACGGCTGGTGGAGCGCGTCCGCGCGGCGCGTGTACGCCGAGCTCCTTCCGTTTTGCGCGCTGTCCGCGGCGAGCGTCGTGCTGTCGATCGTCGCACTCCACCCAGCGGGTCAATTGAGACTCGGCGACAAGCTTGCTGTCTCGGTATATAGCCTGGGCTTCTACGTCGTCAAAACGTTCGTGCCTCTGCGCCTCTCGCCGCTGTACGAGATGCCTCAGCAGGTCCACCCCTTCACCGCCGTATTTCTCGCGAGCTATGTGCTGTGCCTCGCGATCACCGCATTCGCCTGGATGAATCGGCGGCGATGGCCATGGTTTACAGCGGGGTGGGTCATCTTCGTTGCGATCTCACTCCCAATGCTTGGCATCGTGCAAAATGGGCCGCAGATCGCCGCGGACCGATACACGTATCACGCGGCCCCCGCGCTGGCGATTCTTGCCGGCGCTGCGTTCATTCGTCTCTGCCGCGCAATGCGGCCGATGGCGGCGCGCGCGCTAGGAATCACCGTTCTCGTCTGCCTGTGCGCGCTTACATGGAATCAGGCGAAAGTATGGCGCAACTCGGAGACGCTCTGGGCGCAGGTGTTGTCGCTCGATCCGAGTTCGTCGTATGCGCACAGCGCATGGGCCAGCCTGCTGTACGAACAGAATCGGGTTGATGAGGCGTTGGACCATAGCCGGCGGGCTGTTTTGCTCGCGCCTGGACTTCCCGAAGCGCATAACAACCTTGGCGTCGGGCTTGCCCGGCAAGGAAGGCTTCCCGAAGCGATCGACGAGTATCGTCGAGCCCTTGCCATCAAGCCGAGCTACGACGAGGCCCAGAACAATTGGGGAGTCGTGCTTGCCCGTCAGGGCGACGTGAACGCAGCGGTCGACCACTATGTCCAGGCACTCGCGGTAAACCCACAGTATGCTGACGCGCAGGTGAACTGGGGGAATGTGCTCGTTCGCGCCGGTAAGCCAGACGAAGCCATCACGCACTATCAGGCGGCGCTCGACATCCGCCCCGATCATGCGGAGGCGCAGTTCAATTGGGGAGTTGCACTCGCGCGCCTCGGACGACTGGCCGATGCCGCCGAGCACTTTCGCCTCGCGCTTGCCATCAATCCGGATCATGCCGAGGCGAGAACCTATCTGGAGCGCGCGCAGCAGTTGATTCGCTAGACCGCGCTGGTGCTATGGCTCAACCACCTCGACGGTCCTGGCTGACTGGAGCGGCCCAGTCGCCGACTGATGGGCGCCCGAGGGCCATTGCACTTCCAGCGATTCGAGGTGGTCCGCATCACCCAGTCCGAAATACAGCGGAAGGTCACTCTGCGAGAGATAGCCGGACTTGCCATCCATGACCTTCGTGATGTGCCGGTGATCCGGGAGCACTGCGGTCACGAGCGCGCCTAATCCCTGCCGATTCGAGCGTGAGCCCTTGAGGTGCACCTTGACGTAGTGAAGCCCTTTGCCTTGCGCGAGTGTGCTGACGAGAACCTGCGGCGGCCCATTGAAGTCGTTCGTGATGATGTCGAGATCTCCATCGCCGTCGACATCGAAGATGACTGCTGACCGGCTTCCGCGCGGTCCCAGCACGGTCAACTTGCCGTGCGCATCTCCACGACATCCCATCGCCTGCGCGTTCGCCTGTGTGCACACGGTGCAACTCGTGTTACCACGGTCAATGCCGGCACAATCGAGGTGCATCCACTCCTGCTCCGTCTCGCCACCCGCATGCGGTTCGATGCCAAGCGTAAACTCGGCATGCGTAAAATGCTTGCCATGCTCGTTGAGGAGCATCGAGTTGGTCGAGTATCGATACGGGAAATTCATGCTGCCGACGACGAATGCGTCGTCCCATCCATCAGCATTGGTGTCGTCCACACTCGGACCCCACGGCCAATACGTCTCGACACCAAGTCGGTCTGATACGTCCTTGAAGCGATTGGAGTCCGCAGCCGCGCCGTTCCTGTAAAGTGCGTTGCCGAAGATGAGGTGGCTCTTTCCCGACGGAAACAGGTCATCCGGCATTTTCGACGGGTCCGATTTCAGCGCCTCTGATATCCAGTCACCGGCGGCGAGATCGGTGAACATGTCCGAATGCATGTCGGTGACGAAAAGGTCGAGGCGGCCATCGCCATCAAAGTCGAACACCTTTGCGCCCATCGCGCCCCATGGCGTGCGTGGAAAGAACTCTTTGGACGCATCGCGAAAGTGCGCTCCCCGCTCGTTCAGCCAGAGATGGTTTTCTCCCTGCATGTCGAGGACGTAGAGATCGGGCCGTCCATCGTCGTTCGCATCGATGACGACGGCGTCGCCACTCCAACTGTTGTCGACGAGGCCGGTCGTATGGGTGACATCCTCGAAGCGCAGTCCGCCCAGGTTGTGGTAGAGGATGCTCGTTTCCGCGCGCTCAGGATGAGTGTGTCCGTGAAATGCGTCGGTCAACCCGATGAAGTAGCCACCTGCTCCTCTTTCTTCTGACGTGTAGATGCCGACGTTGGCGACGAAGAGGTCGAGCAATCCGTCGCCATCATAGTCAAGGAACACTGCACCGGAGGAGTGTCCTGTATACGCCACGCCAGCGGTTGCTGTGATGTCGGTGAATTTTCCGCTGCCGGCATTGTGAAAGAGCCTGTTTCCGTGGCGGACCGTCGTCACGAAAAGATCCGGCCGGCCGTCGTTGTCGATGTCCGCGAAAGAACACCCGACGCCGACAAGATCAGGCAGCGCGAGACCTGCGTCTGCGGTCGCGTCGTGAAACGCGCCACCGCCAACGTTTCGCCACAACTCACTCTTGCCCAGCTGACTGACAAAATAGACGTCGATGAGCCCGTCGCCATCCACGTCCGCCGCACACACGCCAGAACCGTGGTCATAGTGCACTTTCTTGTACGATCGTGACGCGTCGTCCACCACATGATTGACGAAGGTGATGCCGCTCTTCGTGCGCTCATCCCGGAATTGAAAATCCTGGAATACGGGACTGTTTACCGCGAGCACGCGTTGCTCCTTGGCCCGGTCGAGCAGCCAGTCAGGAGTTTCCGGGGTGGCACGGTGCTCGGGCGCGCACGACGTGGACATCACGATGCTCAACATCGTGATCGAATGACGAAGGGTAAGGCGCATCTGGGTTGAGCGAGTAGAGGCGTGCGGGACGTGTCGCTTGTTCAGCGCGCAGCATCCGTCCGTGAACTACGCTCGGCTTGCCGGTTTGGTTGGGCTCACATGCGCAAACAACTCTCGTCGCACTTCTGGATTGCTGATCTTCCAGATCACGCCGTCAGTGAAATAGTGGTGGATATTCAGGAACATCAGCAGGAGTACCGGCGTTACGCGTCCTGGCTGCTCACCGAACACGTTTGCCACGGCATCCATCGCTCGGCCCGGCACTACCTGCGCAATGATGAAACTCACGCCGAGGAGGATGAGTCCGTAGAGCGCCATGTGTTCGAACAACTGGCGGCGAGAGGATGTCGGTTCAGCCGTTGTTCGATTGATCTCGACTCGGATGGGGAACGCGAGATACTGGAGCGCGTGGGCGATCTGAATCCAGAAAATTGCTTTCGGGTCGCGCGCCATGACGGCATACCAGACAAAGATCGCTATCCAGGCGACCAATGTTCGCGCTGGCGGCAACTTGCCCGTGCGGCGGCGCATGCGCGCAATACCCATCAGTCCCAGCACGAATGCGACCAACGTCCCCGCGCTGATCACCAGGTATGCCGGACGCACTACGCCAGGGTTCTTGAGCTGCGTGTAGAGGAACCAGGTCACGTGCCATGCGAGCAGTATTCGGAGACTCGTTCGAATGAGGAACCGTTCTGTCTTGTCAAAGCTGGTGCCGCCCAAGTAGGCGTACGACGCCATCATGCCCCACACCTGGCCCGTGTAGTGCCACGCCAGATATGCGCTGGCAACGGAGATGAGGATGACGACGCCGGCGGTCGAATACTGCGCCTCCCAGATCGCGCCGACCACGGCCACGAGCAGGATGATGGGCACGTAGATCGATGCCCACTTGTGCCGAAGAATGGACTCGCGGCTCCGATAAACGATGCGGTACGACGCCATGAAATGCGGCATGTTGATGGCTGTCGCCACCCACGCCTGCGCGCCAGCGCCAATGAGCAGCAGGTCGGAGCGTCCGCTCAGTAACAGGGGCACGAACACGATCACCGACAGTCCTCCGGCAAAGAGGAAGTCGGCGACCGGAGAAAGGATCGAGGCGGGTCGTGTCAGCT